>JAJNQF010000433.1 GCA_021154945.1 Sphingomonas sp. | reverse complement strand
ATCCCGACATGCTGCGGATGCTCGACATTCCCGAGAGCCTGTTGCCCGACGTCAAGAACAACAGCACGATCTTCGGCGAAGCCACGCCGGACCTGCTCGGCACGGCGGTGCCGATCGGCGGCATGGCGGGCGACCAGCAGGCGGCGGTCGTCGGCCAGGCCTGTTTCCAGCGTGGCGATGCCAAATCGACCTACGGCACCGGCTGTTTCGTGCTGCTCAATACCGGCAAGGAGGCCGTGACCAGCAAGAACGGCATGCTGACGACGATCGCCTATCAGCTCGACGGTGAGATCACCTATGCGCTGGAAGGCTCGATCTTCGTCGCGGGGGCGGCGGTGAAATGGTTGCGCGACGGGCTGGGCCTGATCAATCAGGCTTCCGATACGAACGACATGGCGACCAAGCTCGACGGGAATGACGGCGTCTATATGGTGCCGGCGTTCGTCGGTCTGGGCGCACCGCACTGGGACCCCGACGCGCGCGCGAGCATCACCGGGCTCACCTTCGCCGCGACCGGATCGCACATTGCCCGCGCTGCGCTCGAATCGGTCGCCTACCAGACCGCGGACCTGATGAACGCGATGGTCGCCGACGGTGCGCGCGATGCCCGCCAGATTCGCATCGACGGCGGCATGGCGGCGAACGACTGGTTCTGCCAGTTCCTCGCCGACATGCTCGACACCGACGTCGTCCGGCCCGCGAACATCGAGACGACCGCGGCGGGCGCCGCCTTCCTCGCCGGCATGGCGGTGGGGATCTGGAACGGCCCCGACGACATCGCCGCCACCTGGAAGGAAGACCGGATTTTCAATCCGAAGATGAAGAGCGACGAGCGCACGAAACTGATGGCCGGCTGGCAGGATGCCGTCGACCGAACCAGCTCGAGGGCCAAGGCATGAGTGATTCGCAACGCGACATCGACGTCGACCTGCTGGTGATCGGCGGCGGCGTGAATGGCACCGGCATCGCGCGCGACGCCGCCGGGCGTGGGCTGAGCGTCATGCTGGTCGAGCGCGACGACCTCGCCTCGCATACCTCGTCGTCGAGCACCAAGCTGATCCACGGCGGCCTGCGCTATCTCGAATATTACGAGTTCCGGCTGGTCCGCGAAGCGCTAGCCGAGCGTGAGAAACTCATCGACGTCGCGCCGCATCTGATCAGCCCGATGCGGTTCGTCATGCCGCTCGCTGCCGGCATGCGCCCGGCCTGGCTGATCCGCCTCGGACTGTTCCTCTACGATCATATCGGCGGCCGTACCCGCTTGCCGAAATCGAAGGGCGTACGCCTCGACAAGACCGACTGGGGCGCGGGTTTGAAGCCTATCCGCCACGGTTTCGTCTATTCGGACGGTTGGGTCGACGACGCACGACTGGTGGTCCTGAACGCGCTCGACGCCGCCGAACGCGGCGCGCAGATCCGCACGCATACCAGCTTCGAAGGCGCGCGTCGGGAGGCCGATCACTGGGTCGCGACGCTCGGCGACGGCAGCACCGTCACCGCTCGTGCGATCGCCAACACCTCGGGGCCTTGGGTGAGCAAGGTGCTCGCCGAAATGCCCCAGGCGCATGCCGAGCGCCCGCCCCGCCTGGTCAAGGGCAGCCACATCATCGTGAAAAAGCTGTTCGAGGGCGAGCACGCGTATATCCTCCAGAACCCCGACAAGCGGATCATCTTCGCGATCCCCTATGAGGACGACTTCACGCTGATCGGCACCACCGACAAGCCCTATAAAGGCGACCCCTCGCACCCGACGATCGACCCCGACGAGACCGAGTATCTGTGCGACAGCGTCAACCGCTACTTCTCGCGACAGGTCGGTGCGGGCGACGTCGTCGGCAGCTATTCTGGCGTCCGTCCGCTGTTCGACGACGGCAACGAGAACGCCTCCGAAGTCACGCGCGATTATGTCCTGCGGCTCGGCACCGGCGAAGCGCCGCAGATCCTGTCCGCGTTCGGGGGCAAGATCACGACCTATCGTCGGCTGTCGGAACACGCGCTCGAAGACCTTGCGCCGTTCCTACCCGCCATGGCGAAACCCTGGACCGCGGGCGTGCCCCTGCCGGGCGGCGACCTTCTGAACGGCGACTTCGCAGCGTTCTTGAAGAGCGTCCGATCGCGCTGGCCGTTCCTCGACGCCGTCAACGCCACCCGCATGGCGCACGCATATGGTACGAGGATCGAGCGGGTCCTTGGCGACGCGACCCGTCTCGACGACATCGGCCAGGGGCTCTCTACGCGCGAAATCGATTATCTGATCGACGAGGAATGGGCGCAGACCGCGGAAGACATATTGTGGCGGCGGACCAAACTCGGCCTCCACGGCGGTGCTCCGCTCAAGGCTGCAGTGGAGGCATATCTGGCCACGCGGACAGATCCCGCGCGCGCGCACCGCGACCGTCCATAACGGTACCTAGGGCGCGCGCTCCAGCTTGCGGGCGAGGAACTGGAGACGGGGACGAACGCGCAGGAACCGGCAATAGGCGCGTTCGAGTCCGGCCAGTACGACAGGGTTGCGTGCAGCGAGACCCAGCGGTCGAAGCAGGGGGATGGCGCGCCACATCGCGGCGAATGCGGCTGCGCCCGACAACATCCGGCCGTCTTCGCGCGCATGGAAACGCGCGAGCAACGCATCGCGGTCGATCGGGCAAGCGCTCGCGCCGTCGCTGACGTCGACGAACTCGATCGCGCCGCGACGGTCCAACCGGCGCATCGCCGCGATTTCCCGCCGACATAGCGGGCAGCCACCATCATGCCATACGGTAAGACGCGTCATGTAACGCCGTCTTCGGCGTGCCGGTTGCGCTGCCATATGCGCTCGGCGAGCAGCGTGGCGAAACCCAGCCAGGCGACGAAGGGTATCGCCGTCGCCGCAGCAGGCCGGTCGACCCGGTCGGCCGCCATGACGTACGCAGCACCGGTGACGATCATCGCGCCCGACGCCGCCATGCTCGACCCGAGCGCCTTCTTGCGGAAGAAGATTTCGGTCCAGCCGCCGATCATCGCGCTGTTGAGCAACCACAGGCCGACCGCCGTGTTGCGCGGCGCGCCGGGCGGCTGGCGGAGCAACCTGTACCCGCCGACCGCGAGCCCCGTTTCGAGCACCGGCCAAACCGCGCCGAACGCCGCGTCCGGTGGCGTATAGGACGGCTTATCGAGTCGCTTGTACCAGCGGCGGATGCCGGGATGCGACGGATCGGGCGCATTGCGACGCCCGAGCACCGCGCTGGCGCCAAGCACCGTGGCCACGATCGCCAAGGCCGCCGGGCGTGACAATCCCACGCGGGGGCTGGTGGTCTTCCCCTCGCTCATGATGCGAAATACCGTTCGAGATCGTCGCTGCCGCCGATCCGTTCGTCGTCGATGAAAATCTGGGGCGTGGTCGCGACGCCGTGCTCCGCCTTGAAGGCGTCTACCTCTTCGCGCGAGCGCAGGATCCGGTCCTGGATCTCGAAGCCTCGATCTTCCAGCATCGCCTTCGCACGAACGCCGAACGGGCAGGCATGATCGGGGAGGATCATCCGGTAGAGTATCGCAGTCCTCGTGTCGGCCATATCGATCGTCCTCGCGGCGGGACGCTACCCGCGTTAAGCACAGCGCAGCAACGCCCTCGACGTTCCACCCGAGGATCGCAATCGTTGTGCCGAGATCGATCCCGCCCCTGCCCGCGTTACCGACTCGCGATCGTGGTGATCGATGCGGCGGGTGCGGCGAGCGTGTCGATCCGATAGCGGACCGACACGCCGACATGATCCGACAGCGTCGTTCCGTTTGCCGCCTGCCCGAACGGCGCCGCGAGCGCGACCGGACGGATCCGTACCGTCGGCGACGGGCGGTACATCATCCAGTCCTTGCCGCGACCGATCGACAGCGCCATCCCCGACGGCTCCGCCACCGGACAGCGCGGGGCGATGCGGCAGGACGCCACGGCGGTCTGTAGCGACGCCTCGCCGCCCAGCATGCGCAGGTCGAAATGCGTCCGCCGCGCGAGATCGCGACCGACGTTGAAATCGCCTGCCACGAGGATCGGGCGATCGCCCGCACCGAGCGAACCGATGAAGTCCGCGAGCAGATCGAGCTGCCGCCTATACGCATAGATCGCGCGCGTCGAAGGCGCGCCCGACGCGGTGTTGGAATTGAGGTGCGTGTCGACCACGACGATCGGCGTCGCGATGCCCGGCACCGCGATCAACGCCGCCACCGCGCCCTTGTTGGCAAGGCAGTCATAGCCCGCGCAGACCGGGTAGGCCATGCGCCGGACGGCCAGGATCGGGTAATCGGAAAAGATCGCCAGACCGCTGTCGACATGCTTGCCGAGCCGTTCGCCGACCAGCCGGCTGCCCTCCGAAACGAAGCCGTCGTCGTTGCGGGGGATGGTCGCCGTCGCAGTCTCGGCCGGGCCGAATGCGGCGTAACGATAGCCCGCGGTCCGGCCGATCGCCTTGGCGTTATTCACGAAGGCCTCCTGCAGGACGACGATGCCGGGCTGATCGCCAGCATCGCGCATCGCCCGCAACCGCGTGCCGATCGCGCGGAGATCGACCGAGCGATCGTCGGTGATCGGCCATGGCAGGCCGTGCACGTTGTAGGTCATGAGCGTGACTTCGCGCGCCTGCACGGGCGTCGCCGCAGCCGTAGCCGTAGTGCCCGCCAGCATCGCAGTCGCTGCGGCCAGCACTCCATATCGTACCATCGCCATGTCTTCATCCCGTCGTCGTTCGGTGCGGTGACGCCGCGGCCGATCATCGTTCTCAATGCGAATGTGTCGTGCCCAGCGTCAGCGTTTGAGCGGCGCGAACGAAAACAGCCCGCTGCGGTAGTTCATCACGACATGCGTGGTGGTGAGTCCCGCATGCACCGCGACGCTCGCCTGATCCGCATGCGGCTTGGCATGGCCGAGCTTCGGATTGCTCGCAAAGCCGATGCCGTCGTGGAGCAGGCTGAAACCATGGCCGCCGTCGCGCGCATGGACCACGCTCAGCGCATAGATCCCGGGTCCAGGCACGCGCAAGCACAGCGACACCGGCCCCGTGGCGGGGACGGCAAGGACGGCACGACGGAAGGTCTTGCCCTGCCCGACCAGGACATTGTCGTCGGCCAGAAAATCGCCGTCGCGCGCGGGGTAGAGTTCCGCGCGTACAACGCCGACGCGGTCCTTCAGGCCGTCGACGTCGACGATCAGCGCCGGGCCTGGCTCGTGCGGGCGGCAACGTGCCTCCGCCGTGCCGAGCGCCGGGGTCGAAGGCGGCATGACCGTGGGCGATGCGGCGGGAGGCGCGGCAGGAGATGCGGCGGCAAGTGCCAGGACGACAGGCAGGATCACTTCGGACGCTCCATGGTGGCGAGTTCGACGGCCGTCAGCGCAGCGCCGAGCAGCAGGTGGGTGACGAGCCAGAGGCCCGCGATCATGGTCAGCACCGCGGTCACCTCGGACGTCCGCCCGACGGTGAACGCGACCAGTCCGGCGAACACGATGTCCTTGTTCGGCAGCAGCGGCAGGCGCGACACGAGCAGGCGCAAAGTGGCCAGCGCCAGCCACCAGGCGATCGGCGCGGCGGGCATCACCGCAGCCCACAGCAACGCGGCGAACAGGGTGGTCGCGACGATCCGGAGAAGATGGATGACCGCGATCCGGTTCAGTTCGGGACGCGGCAGCGTCAGCAGTTTCTTGCGCAGGACGAGCGTGACGAGCGAGGGGATCGCCATGCTCGCCGCGGACACCGTCATCACCTTCGCATCGGTACCGAGATGCAGCGCGCCGAGCGCCTGCCAGCTGACCACCGCCAGCACCAGCGTGCAGACGTTGGCGACGACCGCGGACAGAATCGACACGTCCTTGATCGCACCGAACGGCGTGCCGACCATGCTCGCATGCTTGCGCGCCCAGCCGTAGAAATACAGCTCCCCCGAATAACCGAGCACGATCTCGTTGCTGATCCGCTTGCGCAACAGCGCGAAGATACCGCTCGGCGGCAATTGCCACAGCCGCCGATAGATCACCCATTCGCTGAACGGCGTGACCAGATAGCCGAGCGCGAAGATCGTCCAGAACAGCGGCGAGCGCGGTACCAGGCGGAGCATACCGGCAACGTCGAGCCCCCGAAGCTGCCAGAGCGCGGCGATCAGGATCGCCGCCGACAGCAGCGGTGCCAGCCAGCGACCGAGGAAGTTCTTGCGGACGATCGTCGGCGTCAGTGGCGGGAATTGCACGCGGGTCAGCGTCAGCGGCAGCTCGCTCATGCGGCTCTCCTGTGATGATTGCGCGGTTGCCCGCGTCGCGACCGCAGGGCGGTTGCCCGAGGCGTTCCGACAGGGTCCGGATAGGGCGCGCTGGGTACGATCATGGCCGAACGACGCCGCCGCCGAATGCGAGCCGCAGCTTGGGATGACGCCGCCCTGAAATAATTTTCGGGCACGATCCGGACAGGACTGCGGGGGCAGGCTGGCGGTGCCGTCCCGTCAACAGCGATCCGATGACCAACGAGAGCGAGACGATGGCGCAAACCGACTTTGCCGATCCTGCCCGGCCACCAGAGCGCGGGTTCGAGCCTACCCCGGCCGACAAACGGTCGACGGACAAGAGGTTGTTGGTATCGGTCCACGACGTGTCGCCGACCTTCGCGAAGCCGATCGCGATGCTTGCCGAGCGCGTCGAGGCTATCCTGGGCGGTCCGCGGTTCGCGATGCTGGTGGTACCGGATCACTGGGGTGCCGCACGGCTCGACCGGTCGCCGGCGTTTGCGCGGCAGTTGCGCGCGTGGGCGGACGCCGGCATCGAGATGTTTCTCCACGGCTGGTTCCACCGCGATGCCAGCGACCATCGGAATGCCGCCAGCGTGCTGAAAGCCCGTTACATGACCGCGGGCGAAGGCGAGTTTCTAGGGCTCGATGCGGTCGAGGCAGAACACCGGATGCGTGCCGGTCGCGACCTGGTCGAACAGGCCATCGGCCGGTCGGTCGCCGGGTTCATCGCACCCGCGTGGCTCTATGGTCCGGGGGCGCATGCGGCGCTGAAAGCCTGCGACTTCGCGCTGGCCGAGGATCATTTTCGCGTCTGGCAGCCCGCTACCGGCGCGATCGTCGCGCGCGGTCCGGTGGTGACCTGGGCCAGCCGGTCGCCTGCGCGTACCGCCAGTTCGCTCGCGGTCGCCGCCGCGGCGCGCGTGCTGCCCGACTGGATGCCGACGATGCGCGTCGCGGTGCATCCCGGCGACGTCACCAAGGACTCGCTGTTGACCAGCATCGATCGGACCCTCCGCACGCTCGCCGAGCGGCGCACCGTGTCGCGCTATGCCGATCTGGTCACCGAACAGGTGGCATCATGAAGATCGTCGACGTCTGCGCGTTCTACACCCCGACCGGCGGCGGCGTCCGGACCTATATCGACCGGAAACTGGTCGCGCTGGCCGCGCGCGGACACGAGGTCGTCGTCATCGCGCCCGGCGAAGAGGATCGCGAGGAGCAACGCGGACCGAATGCGCGTGTCCGCTGGCTGCGCTCGCCGCGCTTCCCACTCGACCGATCCTATCGTTATTTTGCCGACCGCGCGGCGCTGCACGCGATACTCGACGAAGAGGATGCCGATATCGTCGAAGTCTCGTCGCCGTGGCGCAGCGCGTCGATGGTCGCGGACTGGCGCACGCGCTCGGGGTCGCGCGCGCGGCTGTCGCTGATCGCGCATGCGGATCCGCTGTCCGCCTATGCCTATCGCTGGTTCGGCAATGTCGCATCGACGCAGGCGATCGACCGCGCGTTCGACTGGTATTGGCGCCATCTGCGCCGGCTGGATGCGCAGTTCGACCATGTCGTCAGCGCAAGCGACAGCCTGTCGCAGCGGCTGCGCGAGGGCGGTCTGCGCAAGGTGATGACCGATCCGATGGGTGTCGAACCGGGCCAGTTCTCGCCACGGCTGCGCGATCTAGATCTGCGCCGCGAGATGCTGGCGCTATGCGGGCTGGGCGAGGATGCGCTGCTGCTCATCGGGGTCGGCCGGCACGCGCCCGAGAAACGCTGGGACATGGTCGCGCAGGCCGCCGCGATCGCGGGCACGCACGCGCCGGTCGGCCTGCTGATCATCGGTGGCGGCGCGCGACAACGCCGGGTGATCGACGCGATCGGCGATAACCCGCACGTCCGTCTGCTCGAACCGGTTCGCGACCGCAGTGCGCTGGCGCGGCTGATGGCGAGTGCCGACGCGCT
>JAJNQF010000415.1 GCA_021154945.1 Sphingomonas sp. | reverse complement strand
TCGCGAACTGACGCAGAACCCGCTCGCCAATGCGATGCGTGCCATGGATGGGCATCCCAGCCTGCGTGCGATGCGTGCGGGTCAGGCGATGATGGATACACCTACCATGCGCGCGGCTCGAGGCCTTGAAGATACGACCGTTTCGCGAGCGCTCCGAGCTCAGGAGAAAATCATGCGCGACTTCCTGGGCGTCCGATGACGAAGGGTAGGCCGCTATCACTACGGGCATCGGGTCCGCAGTTACTGACCCAGACAGTTTATACTTTAAAGTATAAGACATGCATCCCATGTCTGCCGCGAAGGAGCGGTGACATGATTGAGAACGTGATTGAGAGTGGCCTTGCAATGGCCCGTGTGAGGGCCGCCGTCGACAACGTCGGCCTCTCCGCAACCGAGATCGAGGTGCTGCTCGGCCTCGCGCCTGGACGTTGGAACGGCTTCGCGATGGGCGAGCCGATGACCGCCATGACGAGGCTGCAGGAGACGCGGGCCCGTTTGGCGGTCGAACTGCTCAACAGCCTCTGCGATCTGCTTCCGACCGAGATGGAGGTCGGTGAGTGGCTGCGGCTTGACAATCCGGTGCTGGAATACGGAACGCCGCTCGAGTGGTCGGCAGCCTCGCTCGACAATCTGCGCGCGATGGCCTGTGCCATCCGGCGGGAGCGCCACGATGCCCAGCACCGCTAGGTCTATGGGCGCAGGTCCGCCCATCGCGTTCTCGTGCGCTCGCCACGTCTTGTCCGTCTCGCTCCCACGGACTTCCATCCTAGGCCGCGCTTCGGGGGCTGTGGCCTCGGCGCCTGTGCAGATCCTCATGCGTTCCCTGAAGCGCGGCATCGGACCGCGGCGATGGGTCTCATTCCTGCGGGAGGTGTTCCGATGAGCGCGGAGCGAGGCGGCCGCACGCATGTCACGCCGCAGCAGGCCGTCGTATATGCGCTGTTCCATAAGCACCGCTCGATGTCGTCGGTGGCGCGCATCCTGAACCTCTCGCAGATCAGGGTGCGCGAGGCACTGGTCCAGCATGAGCGCAACACCATGCGGGATCAGGGACTGTGTCCGCCGCCGCTCAAAGAGATGTTGCGGGGCGACGTGGTGACCCGCTTCGGCGTACCGCGTTCGGAGAATAACGGCCGCCCCGCGAAGCACATACCGCTCCCCTGCGCTCAGCCGGCTCAGCCCAGTTCGCCTGGTCGCCCGCATAAGAAAGGCTTTCCCCGGATCCAGCTGCCCGCCTCCGGCGTCTCCCGTCTGATCGTCACTTCAGTGGAGCCGGACGCGCCGGTCCACCAGGAGTTCTGGAACAACTTGAAGGCATATGGGAATGCATTGGGCGCTCAGGTGGCCGTCGTCCGGACCGGAAGCGTCGCGACGCGGAACGATCTGGCGGCCGACTACCGGGATCATGTCGCGACATCCGGAATCGCCGTCGAAAGGCTTCTGGATGTCGCGGCCGATGACATTCCCCCACACAGGTTGGCACGGCCGCTCGAAGGAATGCGCCACCGGAACGCGGCACGGTGGACCGTCGTCCCTCATAGCGCCGTACAGCTCGAGACGCTGCCGAGGCTGCGGGCCGACGGCTTGCGCGTCCAGATGACGACCGGGACGATGAGCATGCCGTCCGGACCGGGGAAGCGTGCGAACCGGGAGCTGGGCGCGGTGATCGCGGAAGTGACGGCTGCTGGCGGCGTGCACTGCCGGCATCTGCTCGCGATGGCGGACAGCGATGGCTCTTTCCACGATCTAGACACGAAGGTTTCGCGCGGCGTTGTTCGCGCAGGTGTGAGGGCGGAGGCCATCACGTTCGGCGACATTCACCACACGCACCTCGATCCGGTGGTGGCGGCGGCGACTTGGAGCGTCGGCGGAATCACCGGCAGACGACAGTCGCTCGTCGATCGCCTCCGCCCGCGCGTGATGGTGTTTCACGACGTCTGCGACTTCGAGGCGCGCAACGCGCACGACGCGCGCGACCATCACAAGCGCTTCGCTCAGATGATCGCGGGTGCAGGGGACGTATGCAAGGAGCTGACTGAGACTGCGGCGTTCCTGGCCACGACGGGCCGGCCCTGGTCGAAAAGCGTGGTCGTGGGCAGCAATCACGACGATGCCTTGGTCCGCTGGCTTCGCGAGGCCGACTTCCGGGACGATCCGCTCAATGCGGTCTTCTTCCTGCAGACCTCTCTCGCGCTACATCACTGGCTGGCCGAAGGCCGCGAGGTCGATGGCTTCTTCGAGCAGACGCTGCGTAGTCTGTGTCCGGAACGGCTCGAGGGTGTGCGGTTCCTGCGCGCCGGAGAAGGCCTGAAGCTGGCAGGGTCCGAGGCGTCGATCCATGGACATCTCGGCGCTGACGGACGGCCCGGCGACGTGCGGTTCTTCGAGCGTCTGGGCATCCGCGCCACGCTCGGCCACACGCATCGGCCAATCGCCCGCGACGGGATCTACTGTGCTGGCGTGTGCAGCATGGACCTGGCCTATGCGCGCGGGCCGATCACGGCCTGGGCCGTTGGCCACGTGGTGACCTATCCTAACGGCGCGCGGCAGCACCTCCTGTTCGACGAAGGCGCATTTTACGCCTGAAACTATCGTGGAGCGGAGCTCGCACATTCCCACAATTCCAACAGAGCCAAGGCAAAACGCCTTCACCTCAACAGCTTGCCGGGACGTTTCGCTATGGGTGCTTTTGTGAATCACGCTCTGGATGCGAAGATGCCGTGGATCCCGGTCGGCGAGATGCCGACGGTGTATCCGTCCGTCGGCGCCGCTTCCTGGTGGCAGATCGCCTGGCGAGCCCCGCGAGCGGTGGGACGGCGCGATGGATGACGTCAGCCCTGCCGACGGCCCGACTGGCATGAATCCGGCCGTTTCCACCGCTGTGGTCGTCGACCCGAGTTGCGGAGTGGTCGGCCGCGCAGACGGTTCGGTTCCGTGCGCTAACGTGACTTCCCAGCAAGGCGCGCCGGCGCCGCGTCCCTGGCGCCTCTCGTGGCGCGTGCTGGGCCGCAAGCTCGATGGGTCGTCGTTCCTGTTCCAGGGACTGGAAGAGGCGACGTCGCCCGACCTGGTTCGGACGGCGGCTCGAGTGGCTGCCGCCGAGGCGTATGGCGGCGAGTTCCGCGTCGGGTCCCCTGACGGTGCGGTCGTCTACACCGATCTTGCTTGTCTCCTCGGCTGGGACGAAGCCGCAAAATCGCTCCCCGTCGCCGCTAGCAACTCGATATGGCGCGCGGAAGTCGCGCGGACGACCGACGTCGAGGCCATGGCGGGGTCGTTGCGGAGCCTGCTGGAGGACGCGGCCCGCCGCGATCTGTTGAGCGGCGCGGCCGCCGCCCAGCTCGTCAGGGACGCTCTGGCGGCGGCGGCGGTGGCGCGGGGTCCGGGTCGGACGAGCCCGTTCGCCCCTGGTCCGATGATGACGGGTCGCGTCTGACCAGCAAGTCGACGATTCCCCTGGCGAGCCGCTCGTTGATGCGCCGGAGCCTCTCGTTCTCCTCGGCGTGCCTCCGGCCGCGGCGGTCGGATGCGTCCCTTTGCAGGATCGCATGCTCGGCGCGGTCGTCGGCCTCCTTGCGCGCCAGCTGCACCTCGCTCTGGGATGGCTCGCGGTGGCGGACGCCCGTCCGCTTCGGCGGAGCAACGCCCGGGTTGCGCAGCCGCCAAGCCTCCTGCACCGCGGCGAGTGCTTCCTGATGTCGGTAGGCCGAGCTGAGGGATAGCACGCCCTTTCTTTCCAACGCCTCCGGCGTCGGGAAGACGTCGCCGTCGTCCTCCAGCTCCGCGGCGCGCGCCATGATCGCCTTGGTGGTGGCGTCGATCTCACCGTCGCGCAGGGTGCGCAGGTGTCTAGGCCCGCCCTTGGCGGCTGGCTTTCCGCGCCTCCCCGCCGCCTTGCTGCCGTTCGTCTTGTCTACCATCGCGTCGTTCCCTTCATCTGTCTGACCGTGGTGGCGCACCTGCCGTCGGCTGAGGGTTCAGCCCGTTGCCAGTCCCTCGTCTGCGATCCAGCGCTGCCGGCACTCACGTGAAGTGCCGGCGCTTGCGCGCGTCGGATCGTCTTGCGAGACGCTCCTGCTTCAGCCGGTCGTCGTCGCTGTCGAACTTGGCGCGCGTCTTCGCGCTCAGCGCGGAGTAGTAATCGCTCCGCTTCTCGGAACGGTGATGGAGCCCGACCTTCACGTAGGCCACCGGCAGGCCGTCCGAGCGCGCACTGGCGGAGGCCGAGTGCCGGAAGTCGTGGAATCGGTATTGGCCGATACCCGCGAGGAGGTAGTGGAGGAAGCAGTTCAGCGCCTGGGGCTCGAGCGCGGCGCCCCCGAAGCTGAAAACCCAAGGCTCAGCCGGCAGCTTGACCGACATGCGCTTGTGCGGTGGCACGATGGGGAGCTGGCCGTCCTCGTGGCAGCGCCGCACCGTGAGCGCGATCAGGTTTCGGGACTCCTGATAGTGAGGGTCGTCGACCAGGTGGCGCGCCTTCACCAGCGGGATGGGCTTGCCGATGACCAGCTTGTCTATCGCGAGGAAGCGCCAGATCCGGCGGCCGTCGCGCTGGTCGGGCTTCCAGTCCTCCTTCCACTCCGTCTGCTGCAGCGCCTCGTGGAGCCGGCACCAAGACTGAACGACCGCGTCGAGCGAGTGCGCCGCGAGGCGCATCGCGTGCTCGAACTCCTCCAACGGAAAGAAGAGTCGGTCCTTGGCAGCTCCGTTCCTCGCCAGGTCCGCCCGGTGGCGCTCGAAACTCATTAGGCCTTCGGGCGAGCCCAGGTGACCGGGAAGGCGCATCCGGACCATCGTCTCGAAGCGCGACCGGCACTGCTTGGGTGAGAGGCTGCCGGCGCCGCCGAAGACCTGTCCGCGTCCGAGCGAGACGCACCAGGGCTCGCCGGGCTCCGGACCCGACAGGCGCTCGACCCGCAGAAACTCGAAGACGAGGGGCGCGCCGACGCCCTTCGCGCTCCGTTTCGCCGCGGAAGCAGCCGCCTGGTCGAGAATGCCCACCCTGCGGCCGTCCATGCCTTCGCGGCTGAGGCTGGCCCACGCGCCAGGGACGCGCCAGCAGCGCCAGATCTGCATATGCATGCCGCCCGTCGGCAATCCGCGTTCGTCCAGCGTCTGGCACTCGACGGGCATGTCCCTGAACGGCCGGTCGGCGCCGGCCGGCCCGAGCATGACGTCCACCGTCGCCCGCGCGGCATCGCCGGCCCCGATGATCTGCTTGGCCCTGAACGCCGCTCCGTCGATGACGCGCTCGTAGCGGTCCAGCAGACGGAACGCGCGCTTCTTCCGCTTCGGCCTCCAGGCCGCCCGCTGCTTCCCGAACGCGCGGCGCAGTTCGGCGAGGAGGGCGCGCTCCTCCTGCTGGCCAAGGTAGGTGGGCGCGAGCGCAAGGATGCCGAGGTCGCCCGATCGGTCCACGCGCGTGCAGTAGCGCCGCGCTTGCCGCAGCGCGTCCATGGTCTGGCGCACGACCAGGTCGCGTGCCTCAGGAGCCATCCGGCCCCTGAGCTGCGGGGAGAAGGCGACGAACCTGAGTGCGATGAGCAGCTGCGCCGGCTCATCGGTATCGAAGTCGGGGTCGCGCTCCATCGCGAGCCGCTCGAAGCGGTGCAGCGAGCGCACGTATTCTGAGAGCGTCCAGGGCACCCGGACCCTGGGGGCGGCGGGGAATGCATAGAGCGCGGCGTGCCGCGACATCGGGCCCATCCGCCAGATCCGCTTGCAGGCGTCCGCGTCCGGCTCGTCGTGGCGGTCGGCCATGACCGACACGAAGCAGGTCTCCGGCAGGCTCTTCAGGAACGGCATCTCGCTGGCGAGCAGCTCGACCGGCACGGGGTCGTCGTCGGTCGCTCCCTCCCGGCTCATTCTTCGGGCGCCCGCCCGACGCTGCATGTCGGCCGTCACGACCGCGGCCAGCTTGCCCGGCAGGGGCATGTAGGCCCGCATGTCGCCCACCGCGAACGAGCCGATGCGCCTCTGCATCTTGAATGCGGTGCGAAGCACCGACTCCGGCGGCATGCCCTGCTGCCTGCAGGTGCGATACATCTCCTTGAAGGCGCCGAACGTCTCCCAGTCTCCGACCTCGACCCGGCGTAGTCGCGTGGCGACCCACTCCCGGTATATCGAGTCGAGGGTGGCCGCGGGGTCGAGGAGATAGAACCTGAAGCCGTCGTCCGTCTCGACGGTCGCCTCGATCGCCCGGTGCTCCAGGAGCACGTCCCAGCTCATGCCGATGCCCAGGATGCGCAGGACGCCCTTGCGGCGCAGCCTGACGCGCCGACCGGCGAGCGGCGCCAGATCGACGATCCCGAGCGCGGCCACGTGGTCACGCACGTCGATCCCGAGCTTCGGCGACGTGGGCAGCGGCTCTGGCCTGTCCTCGGGATGAACCCAGGACGCAGGGACGAGGATTCGTCCGTCGGGATCGGTGGTCGAGATGTTGAAGTGGGCGTCGGCGTAGTCGACCGCCGCGTCGCCGCCGATCTCAGCCGGCCGCTCCCGCGTGCGCGGCTTCCGCCGTTTCCTGACAACCGGCGTCGCCGCTTCCTCGCCGCTTCGCGATGTGTGGCCTGCCCGCGGAGCCTTGAAGGCCCGGCGCTTCTTCAACACAAAGTAGCGACCGTGCGGTTTGGTTGTCACCTCGGTCGCCCCCTGTTCGGTGGCGGGCGGCGCGGCCGGTTCGGCGGTTGAGGTCGGCATGGTCAGGTTCCTTGTTGGACCGCATTGGTTCGATCGTGCCGGTCGGCGGGCAGTTCGGCTATGCGCGTCGGCTGCGGGAGGCACCCCAAGCCACGTCGGTCATGGTCTGGGGCGGCGCGACCGGCTCCTCGGTGGCCTTGCCCGAGCGGCGGTCGGCATGGCGCTTCATGCGGTCGGTCTTCACGTCCTCCTCGATGACGGCGAGGGCGTGTGCGGCGTAACGCGAGCTCTGGTCCGTCCGGTGGTGCCGCTCCCGGCGGAGGTCGTCGTTGAGCAGTTCGCGCTCCTCGGGCGTGCGGGCGCGCCGATGGTTGGAGAGGACCTCGCTCTCCATGATGGCGCGCCTGGGCACCATCATGGTGGCGTGCCGTTTGCGCTCGGGGTCGCGGTAGACGTCCCCCTCCGCCATGGCCTTGTCCATGTGGTAGCGCAGGCCCCAGTAGGAGTAGGCGTCCAGGCTATCAATCTTGTGGAACAGCTTGAACCCGCGGAGCGCGTCGATGTCTCCCGTGGCCTTCCAGAGCCGGAGCTGGGCCATGTTGGGCCGGGAAGGGTCGGCGGCGTGCTCGGCGTCGATGCGGGCGTGCATGGCGGCCAGCGTGTCGTCCGCGATGCCGCCGCGCTTCACGCGGTCGTCCCCGTCGCCCTTGTTGCGCGCACCGAAGAGCTGGCCGAAGTCGGAGTAGGCCCAGTCGGCCCCGTCCGCCTGCGCGATGTCCATCGGACGCTGCCCGTCGTCTCGCAGGACGCGGGTGAAGTCGGTGATCGGCCCTTCACCGAACATGTCCTCGACGGCCTTGGCCATCGCATCGGGCACGAGTAGCGGATCGTCGAGGCACGGCGGGTAGACATCGCGCGCGTGGCAGATGAACTGGCCGCCCGCATACTTCATCACGAACGGCGCCATGTCGATGCCGTAGCGGCGCACGCATTCTTCGAACTTCTCCTCACGAGACTTCAGGTGCCAACCCGTCTGCTCGGCAGGGTTCTGCCCGGAGCGCAGGCCCAGTCGGACGAGTTCGCGGTGGAACGCGCGGGCGGCCGCGAAGCCCTTCGCGTAGTGGTTCACCGGTCCGTCGCGCAGCACCTCCCACGTCCCGTCCTGGTAGACGTTCGGCCCGGGACGCAGCGTCAGCCTGAGCACAGTCTCGGCCCAGTCGACGATCCGCTCGCGACCGCGCTCCCAGCTTTCGGTGAGGAAGGCGTCGTCCGGCTCGCCGGGCTCCAGCTCGTGGTTCAGGAGGCTGTTGAGTAGGAAGCGGTATTTGCCCCGTCCGCTGGTCGCGTAGGCGCCGATCGAGGTTTGCAGCGCCTTCGACAGCCGGCGATGGCAACCGGCGTCCGACAGGAACAGCTCGTGGCCGTGCATCTCGATGAGATCGAAGCGGGGCATGATCTCCCTATAGCAGAATGGATAACATTATTCCAGCTTTGCTGCGATTTCGCCGCAGCAAATGCTTAGCTGAAAATTTTCAGGTATTAGTGACTGCAAGGCTTACATCGTTTTCTGTAGTCCAATTATAGCTGACAATTATCAGGTAATTCACTTTCGCGGTTGGGCCGTTCGGAGCGCCGCTTCGAGCTGCGCGTGACGTCTAAACTGGCGGAGATGGGCATCGTCGGGGCGTTCGGCCTCGATGTAGCGGATCAAGGCGGACCATCCCTCCACGAGTGGTCGCCTGTCGCGCCGCTCGAGCGCAAGGGCGTGTAGCCGGAGCAGGAAGGTCGCGGTCGCGTCTACCTCACACTTGCGCACGCGCGGCGACTTGGCGGTCGCCGCCTGGTTTTTCGGAACGTCGGGCGTGCAGGTGAAGCCCGCCGCCGCGCAGGCCTCGCGCAGTTTCATCCACTCTCCCGGGTGCCGCCCGGTCGCGAGCATCATGTCGCGGTGTAGAAGTTCGAGGCCCGACGCCAATCCCTCCAGCGGGAACGCCCAGTGGCGGGCGATTCGGCGGCGGATCAGCGGCATGTCGTGGCGAAGGCCGTTCCAGGAACAGATCTCGCCGCCGCGCCCGGCCACGTCCGCGAGCGCGTCGTCTAG
The DNA here is from genome assembly GCA_021154945.1 of Sphingomonas sp. Taxonomy (GTDB): domain Bacteria; phylum Pseudomonadota; class Alphaproteobacteria; order Sphingomonadales; family Sphingomonadaceae; genus Sphingomonas. Next base: position 10,483 of record JAJNQF010000415.1, on the reverse strand, counting down.
CCCCAGCAGGATCCCGAACTCGTCCACGTCCGGCTGATCGAGGGAGCTGAGAGCCTCGACGACCCAGGCGCCGTCGCCCTCTTCCCTCGCGACCAGGGTGGCTGCGGCGGCGATCTGGTGAAGCGCGGCCGAGCTCGAGCGTGGGACCTGCGATGCCGGCAGCAGGCCCTCTGCCCGCGGGTCAGGTGCACTCTCCAGGTCGATGCTGCAGATCACTAGCGGACGGTTGCCGTGGTTGGTCATGGCGCGAGACTCCTGTTGGGGGTAGTTGTGAAGAAAGGAGGGAAGCGGTGCGGCTAAGGTTCCAGGAAGTTGAGCGTGTGGTCCGCGCCAGGCATGGCGGAGGTGGTTCGCCGACGTCCCTGCTCGGGCGCCTGAAGAACCTTCAGCGGCTCGGCCTTCCCGGCGGCGCCAACGTTGGTGCCGGCGCGCCGGCCGAGTATGGCCTGGAGCAGCTGCTCGAGCTGCTGCTCGCCTTCGAGATGCTGGAGGCGGGCATCCCGCCGGCGCGGGTCGCGGTGCTGCTGTGCGGCGCTTGGCCTCGCCTGCTGGGCGCCCTGCTGATGGCTTGGGCGCGCGCGAAGGGGAACAGTGCGTCGGCCCGCCTCTACATCGCGATCGCGTCAAACTCTCTCGAGGAGCCCGTAGCGGCCGGCGACGGCGCGATCGGCGACCGGTCTGACGTCGTGTTGCTGGCGGAGGACGCTGTCTTGGCGTGGCTGCGCGGAGAGGCCGAAGAGGGCCCGCCGTCGCTCCTGCTGATCGATCCCGGGCGCGTCGTGCTCGGCGTTACGGCCGAGGTGCCGGCGCTCGCGATCGCGGACGCGGGCCACGTGGACGGAGCGTTCGCCAAGCTGGGTGGGGAAAGGCTCGGAGGTTCGCACCCGCGGATGTGGCGGTTGCCGGCCGGACGGTGAGGAACGTTGCGGGGTGGCCCGGCTCCCGGTCCCGGTCGGAAGGCCTCAGCGAGACGCCAGCCTGCGCCTTGACCGGCTGGCGTTCGCGCTGCGGGCGAGGTGCGCGGCGAGTATCTCCTCCTCTGTCCGTTCCGGATCGGGCTCCGCCACGAGGGGCGCGAGCGTCGCGATGATCTGCGAACGGGCGTCGTCGGCGTCGCCGAACAGCTCCTCGAGCGCGTTGGTGGCGGCGATCTGTATCGTGGCGGACAGGATGCCCGGGTCGGCGTGCTCGTCGAACCGCAGGGCGAGGCAGTAGACGGCGAAGTCCAGCCTGATCCGGTCGCCGACCAGGGTGCGCGCGAGCCTCGCCTCCTCCCCGGTGCAGCCGAGCACGGCTTTGAGCGACAGCCTGCGCTTAGCGTCCAGCAGCGGTCGGACGACTTGGCCGCGCGAGTTCGTCGTGGGCAGGGGGGCCGTCTCGGCGAGCCACAGCGCAGTGGTCGCGAACACGTCAGTCGTCGGCTGTCTCGGCTCGCCCTGCGTGGTCATGGAGGCGGCATAGCGCATTCCCGGGTGGCGGAGGAGGCGAAAAACCTCTGAGGGCCTACGTCGTGGTCCGTGCCACGGCGGAGGAGCGGCGCGACGTCGCCGGAGTTGCCCGATCGCCGCTCGACGCTCCCGGGGTCGGGCTGATCGCCGCCTAACCTTGAATTGCGGACGCCGTAGCGGCGGGCCATGCAGCCGGTGCCGTTCCCGCCGCCAGTTCGCGGGCAGTCGCGTCGCGACCCCATGGTCCGACAACTCCCTCGTCTCGCGCCTCTGCCTTGTCGCTCCCGCCGACGCCGCCTCACGCTGCTGTCGCGAGCTTCAGGCCGCGAGCGCCCGCGGCTCCGGCTTCCAGACGCGGCCGGACAACGCGTCGAACAGCAGGGTAGGCGAAGCCTGCGGGGCCGGGCTCGGCCTCCGCCTTTTTTCCCTTCCCACCAGGCTCTTACGAAGTTGTCGTGATCATCGCTCGGCACTGCGCTCTCGAGCCTGAACCGGACACGACCGAAGTCCGAGAAACTCTCTTGAGTTTCGGTCAGGCACCGCCGAGCAGCCTGCTCCGCTCCTAGCCAGTTGGCCGTGCGGCTGTATCTGCGCCATCGCAGTTCGGCGATCGGACTGGCGAGGTAGTTGACGACGTCGCGCCACGCGCCCGCTGACCAAGCCTCGTGCACGTCGCGGCCAGCCGCAAGACCAAGATTGGAAGGCTGCCATATCGAGGGGGTGTCCACCAGACCCAGGATACCCGCAGGCAGGCCATCTATCGCGATCGCGTCGATCCACGGATAGGAACCGTGCGCAAGCTGGACGATCGCATGTCCGGCCTCATGAACGCAGATCGCGAGGCGGGTTGAAAGTTGAGGCATGTGATCTCCTCGGCGAAAAACCTCTTAGAAATCGTGTGATGCCGTGGCGACGGGCGGCCGCTCGCGACCGCCCGCGCCGGTCACGCGGCGAGAGGCAGCGGCCGCGTGAAGAGCTCCTGCCCAACGTTGCTCACCGCGCTAGCGAAGCCGCGGCGTGGAACGTCGTCAGCCTCGCCCGTCGTCAGGAGGCGGGCGAAGCGCGCCTGCGCACGGCGCAGGCCAGTGACGAAGTCGCCGTGGACCGGTCCTTCGACCCGGCGGAACGGCTGACCGCGGCGGAATGCGAAGTATCCCGCGTGCTCCCCGCCCTTGGTGGGCACGAGCAGGGCGCGACCGTCGCCGACCGGCGACCAGAGCTTGCAGAGCCCGTAGCAGACGACGTGGTCACCTTCCTTCCGGAATAGGCCGGTCCCGATCGGCGGGCCCTGGGCGTCGTCGATGTCGAACGCGATGTATACGCGCTCGACACCGTCGCGGCGCGTTAAGGCCGCTAGCAGCCTCTCCTCACCATCGACGAGGCGGAAGCCGGCGCCGACGAGCGGCTCACTTGGAGAAGCGTCGATTCCTGGGCGCCCCGTCAGGAGCTTCGTGAATGCGGCCACGTGCCGCAATATGTTCGTCTGCGCGAGCGGATCGGACGCGGACAGCGTCTGCAGTCCGTGCCGTGCTTCGCGCATTTCTTTCGTTGCGTTAATCATTTCTTAACTCCTTGCTGGTTAGGCGAAGCCTGCGGGGCCGGGCCCGGCCTCCGCCTTTTCCCCTCCCACTTGCTTCGCACCTGCTCTTCAGCTGGAGTGTCTGCGCCTCGCCGTGAAAGGGGGGGCGCGCCGCTCGCCGGCGCTCGGTTCCGGTTTATGGCTGAATATGGGGCATTCTGACGCACCCAATCGCAGAGCCGAGGCGATGACGTGACTGGCCCGACACCACTGCTGCGCTGCTGGTTCGACCACCGCATGGTTTCGGAATCGATAGACGGTCGCCCGTTTGGGTTGGCGGTAGGGCATCGCCATCCTACAACCGCCAAATGCCCCGAACACAGACGAAGACCGAAACGTCGACCAACCCGCTGTCGCAGGCGTTCGGTCGGCGCGTCATCGAGTTGCGCACGCGCGAGCCTTTGATGACACCGCAGATCCTGGCCGAGCGGCTCGGGGTTTCGGTCCAGTATCTCTGGCGCGTCGAGACGGGTCGGCAGAACGTCAGCCTGCGCACCTTGGCGCGGCTTGCCACGGCGTTCGACATCACCCTCGCCGAACTTTTCGACGGGGTGGCGATGCCGGCCGTGCCGCTTGAGAACCGACGGTACACCAAGACCACCGACGCCGGGTAGACGGGGCGCGCACTTGTCGGCAGGCGCGTGAAGACGCGATGGTCTGCTTTGCGTCAATTGCGCAACGGCAATCACTAGCGATCACTTCAAGTCGAGCGGCAGCTGTTCGCCGCCGGTGTCCAGCTGGGCCGTAAGCTGGCCGTGGACGACGGAGACTTGGCATCCGACCGTCCCCGTCGAGAAGGTTATCTCCGTCCATCCGTGATCAAGCTGCTCGACGGCGGTCATCTCATAGCCCCCCGCAAGGAGGGGGTGTGAGACTAACGCTTCGACCGATCGGCCCGGCATGGCCGCCGCGACCGTCGCCGGCACGGAGTCGGCGAGGAGCAGGTGGGCGATCGGACCGGCGGTCCATAGGACGCTGGCGCCGATCGAGACCTCCGCGTCAAGACAGCCCGATCGGAGGCGGATGCCGAGACGGCCGCGCGGGTCCGTCGGCCAGCGTTCGATCACGCCGAGCGTCCGATGCCTCAGACGGAACGCCCGCGGATGTTCGTCCGGGCCGGCGCGGCCGCCGTCGAGGGGTGGCGCGGGCCACCACGGCTTAGGCTTCGGACGCGCGACTGGCGGCTGCATCCAGTTGAGAGCCGAGGACAGGTTGAGGTCCGTTTGGCACAACGCCCGTATGACGGGAGATGCAATCCGGATGCTGGGCGCGAGATGACGACGGAACAGCGCCAGCTGCTCGAACGAATGCGCCCGCGCCAGTGCGTTGCGCGCATCGACGTAACCGACGAGGCCGAGGACGTGATCAGGCACCTTCTTCATGCCGAACTCGATCGCCTGCCAGAGTGGATGCACGGCGTTCAACACCCGGCCCGCGACGGTGGCCAGGCAGGCGGCGGCAGGACGGGGAGTGCGATCAGACCGTCGAGCACCGCGGCGGAGGCGCGGACGTCATCGCAGTTGTAGATCACGATGCGCTCACGGATCGCGGGATCGCCTGATTTCACATAGGCATCATACCAGGCGATCGATGACGCCCCCGATGCGTCGGTGTCGCGCCAGTCGAACCCGACGTAGCGCGCCAGGGTCTTGATGCTGACGTTGTGCGTGGGCCATTCGGTATCAGGCATGATTACGTCGAACAGCAGGTCGATCGCGCGCTTCGGATCGAACAGGCGCTCGATGTCCTCCGGCGAGCAGACCTCCCGATAGCGCGACTGCAGCAGGCGGAAGGAGGTGCGCTCGTATTTGCTGTAGTAGTAGATCATCGCCGACTGGTCGGCGGTCAGGAAGTCCATGGTCGCGGCGAACGCGTCTCGTTCGCCGGTGGGACCGTCGGCGAAGAACTGGACGTATTTTTCTGTCTGGCCGTCGGGGCCGAGACGCCGGTCGAGGATGCCATGCAGATATATCAGATTGTCCCGACTGGGGTCCGCCTCGATGTCGAAATGCAGTTCACGCGCCGCCCGCGCCAGTCCGAGCGGCTTGCGCGCATAGGGCTGGGCGCCCGGCGTGAGGAGAAGTCGCGCCCGGTCCTGGAACCGACGCAGGCGCTCGATTCCAACACCGGTCACCGGGCTCTTCGCGGCGGGGGCTACGGGGATGTCGAGGTCCGCGAGCGCGCGCACCGAGGGTGCGATCGGCAGAAGCGCATCGCGGACGCTCCGGCCGACGCCGGCGATGAGCGTGGCGTCGCCCGCCTCCTTCAGCTCGGCCTTGCAGACCGTCTGCCAGTGGCAGAGCTTGCAGATCGCTGACAGCGCCCCGCGGGACTCCGAGTTCCCGTCACGGATGCCGCGCGCCTGATCGGCCAGCGTTGCCGTGATGTCTGTCAGCAACGCGCCGTCGCGGCGCCATCTGGCCGACAGGTCGTAGAAGGTGCGCTCGCCGTCGCGCCCGATCACGAAGCCGGCGTTGGGCGAGCCGTGTCCGAGATCCGCGAGCAGCTCGGCGTAGTGCGCCACCTGGACCGCGTATTCGAGACGCGGCCGCTTGCCGTCCGCGTCGAGCGCGCAGCCGGACTTCACGTCGCCTGCGACCCACTCGCCGTCGTCGCGCTCGATGATGTCGGGCAGGCCCAGTCGGTCGTCGACCTCGAGCCGGGCGCCGAGGATGATGCGTGCGTCGCTCCCCAGCGCGTCGATGGTGGCGACGAACCTGTGGTCGGGATCCGCCAGATCGCGAAGGTCGACGGCGCCTTCGCCGATGGCGGCGAGAACGATCTCCTCGTGCTGGCGGCCTCCCTCCCAAAGGAGCTGGACGAATGCCGAGACCGGGTCCCGTCCGGCGGGGTCGCCGTGGAGGTCGTGACGCACGCGCCGCTCGCAGATGGCAACGTCGCGGATCATGGATCCCGTGATCCTGACCGGCTTAGTCACGGGCGCACCGGGCTATCACGCTCGGGTCGAAGGGGAGCGACACGTGGATCGTGGAGCCGTGAGGGCTGGAATCGCACTCCATCGAGCCGCCGGCTCGTGCGATGATGTCGGAGACGATGCCGCTGCCGAGACGGGTGCCGGCCGTGCGGGAGGACGCGAAGCCCGGCCCGTCGTCCGCGACGGTAAGGACGAGGCTGTCGTCGAGCCGCTCGAGGACTACTTCCAGGCTGCCTCCGCGGCCATCGAAGGCGTGCTTGAGCGCGTTGTTGACCAGTTCGTAGCAGACGAGCTGCATCCGGTGGACCGCTTCGCCGGGCGCTTCCACCGGCGGCAGCCGGAGAGTGACGTGGGTCGGAGCGTTGGCGGTTCGGGCGGCCACCACCGCGCGGCAGAGCGCCTCTATCGCGGCGCCGGCGTCGGCGATGGCGGGAATGCGGGCGGAAAGCAGTCGCTGGGTCTCGCCGAAGCCTTCGAGACGATCGATCGCGGTCTCGATCAGACGGCGACGCACCTCCGGACTGCGGTTCGAACTGGCGAGGCGCATGGCGGCGAGCGCGGCGGCGACCTCGTTGCAGGTGCGATGCCGTTCCTCGTCGAGCAGCAGGCGCTCCTCACTGCGGCGCGGGACGATGCCATCCCCCCGGTGCCCCCCGTCTCCTTGCATCAAAGTCATGTCATGTCTCCCTGGCCGGACCGGCACGCGGACTATCTAGGTACGCTGCTTTATACTTTAAAGTATAAAGATGAAATGTCACGCGTCGTCGGCGCGCCGCCGTTCCGCCGCCCCGCTTCGGGTCGCACTTGGCATCTGTTGATCGCCAGTCTTTCAGCAACAGGATCGGTTTAAGAACCTCGACTGGTCCATGCCGGCGTTAGCCACGGCCTTCTCGCCCTCCTGGACGTCTTGACTACGGATCAGGCGTCGAGACCTTGGCTAATGAGGCGATGGCGAACGGCTGGTCTCGATCACGAGCTGCGCTCTGTCGGCATCCGCTCGATCCTGGTCGAGCCCGGCTTCACTAGGTCACGGATCGAGGAGAACGCCTTGCGCCCCGATGCGCCGCTGGACTTCTACGCCGAGGACCGTCGCAACATGGAGGAGGTGTTCTTGGAGCTGATGGCGAAGGCCCCGGATCCGGACGTGGTGGCGTCGACGGTGCTCAAGGTGCTCGGCGATCGATCCCTCGGTGCACTACCCGGTCGGACGCGAGGCCGCGCTTCTCGCCCGGCTGCGCCGCTTTCTGCCGACCTCGGTGTTCGAGCGATCCTTCAGGAAGCAGTTCCGACTGGATTGACGAGCCGGCCGTGGCGAAGCCAGGATCGGCGCGGCGCCGCCGTCAGCCGATGTCCTGTCTCCCCGAGGCCGGTCTGTCGGATTCCTCCACCTGGCGCGCGGAGTCCTCTGTCGCATGCTTTCCAGATACATCCCCCTAGCTCGCCGCTTCACGCCGCTCGACGCGAACAGCGCCTTTGCGATCACCGACCAGGACTATCCGGGCCTCGGACTGTCGAAGGACCTCTCCTGGCCCGACCTTCTGGCGCGGCGCAGGGTGGTGGTGCTGGCAGAAGCGTCGGCTGGAAAGAGCCGAGAGTTTCAGGAGCAGCGTGCCGCGCTCGCAGATGGAGGCAAGTTCGCCTTCTTCATCACTTTTGAGGCGCTCGCCGCGACCGGCTTCGACGGATCGCTGAACCGCCAGGATGCAAGCGCCTTCGAAGAGTGGCTCGCCTCTGGCAAGGAGGCGTGGTTCTTTCTCGACTCGGTCGACGAGGCGCGGATCAACCGCCGGGATGTCGAGGTCGCACTCAACCGCTTCGCGCGGGAGATCGACCGGGGATTCGATCGGGCCCACGTGCTGCTGTCGTGTCGGGGAACGGTCTGGGACGGCGCGGATGACCTGGCGCTCGTCCGCCGGGCCCTGGGGATCCCCACCAGGCCGACGACGACGCGGTCCGCCGATGACGCGCTGTTCGAGGTGAGGGCCGACCGCGCTGTGGTGGAGGAGGACAAAACGGTCGAACCGGACGTGACCGTGGTCGCGCTCAATCCGCTCAATCTGGCGCAGCGTGCCACCTACCTCGTCCAGTCGAAGGTCGAGGACGTGGAGAGATTCGAACAGGCTCTGTTCCTGCAGAACCTCGGCCAGTTCGCTCAGCGCCCCGGCGATCTCGCGATGCTTGTCCGCTACTGGCTCGCGCGCGGTCGGTTCGATGGCCTTAGGGAGATGATGCATCTCGGCATCATCACGCGCCTCGAAGAGGTTAGCCAGGCCCGTCTGACGATATCCAGGCTGTCCCTTGACCAGATTCTCGCCGGAGCTGAGCGTCTCGCTGCTGCCATGACGCTGGAGCGGACGATGGACCTTCTCCAGCCCGACCGGTTGGAGGAGCAGAACGGTGTCGATCCCTTTGCGGTGCTGATGGACTGGCCGCCCGCCGAGGTCGAGGCGCTGCTGCAGCGGGGGTTGTTCGTACCCTCGACTGAAGGTCTGGTCAGGTTCTTCCACCGCTCGGCGCAGGAATACCTCACGGCCGGCTGGTTCTCGCGCATGGGCGACCGTCTGACGGACTTCGAACTTCTCCGCGTGTTCGAGTCGGAGGCGTTCGGCGTCGCCACGATCCCGCCGTCGCTGAGAGCTGCCGCGGCATGGCTCGCGCTCGACCGCCCGGTTCTGAGGAACCGCATACTGGAGCGGGAACCCATCGTGCTCCTGCAGCATGGGGATCCGGCGAAGTTGTCGCTCGTCGACAAGGAGCGGCTCCTCAAGGAGTACGCCCGCCGACAGCACGCCGGTGAGATCTCCTACGCCCGTATCGATGCCCGATCGTTGTGGATGTTCGCCCAGCAGGAGCTGGCGCCGGCGATCAGCGCCGCGATGGCGGAGAACACCAACCGGGACTTCCAATACGAGATGCTCACGCTGATCGAGCAGGGTCGAATATCGGAATGTAGAGGACAGGCTCGCGCGACCGCCGCCGACCCGGGTGCCTACAAGTACAGTCGCATCGTCGCTGCCCGGGCGCTGAAGGCGATCGGCGACGCTGAGGGTATGACGGAACTCGCGGACGCCCTTCTGAGGGCGCCGGAGGATCTCGAGCCCGAACTCGCCCCCCACATCGTCGAGCCCTTGTTTCCAGACCATCTGACCGTCGAGCAGCTGTTGAGGCTGATGGGTGCGAGCAAGCCTGCGCGGGAGCATCACACGGAAGGCTTTGCGCCGATGCTGCCGGACCTGTTCGAACGCTGCAGGACGTCCATGAACCGCCTGGCCTTCCTAGCAGGGGTTGTCGACCTGGCGGACGTCGGTCCCTTCGAGGACTGGCCGCAGGTCTCGATCCGGTATCGCGAGTTGCTGAAGGGTGCCGGGCCGCTCGCCGCCGCCGCCATCACGGCCGGAGACGCCGCCCATCACGCGGAGGTGGTCCGGCTTCTTGCGGTGGCGGAGCGCGTTGGAAGCGATCGCATCCGCGACGAGACGCCGAAACTCGAAGAGCTCGTGCCCTCGATCCCGGAACTCAACAGGGCCCTGTTCTGGAAGGATGTTCGGATCGCGATGGACGAGGATCGGAAGGTGCGGATCAGCTCGGTGCGACAGATCCTGATCGGCGCTCACACCTTCTGGCGAATTACCGAGCGCGACCGGCCTTGGATCGAGGAGGCGCTGACCCGGCCCGACAAGCAGGAGGCGGCGATCGCCCTCAGCGTCCTGGTCCAGCTTGCCCGCGCAATGCCCGACATGGATGCGGAGCTGGCGCGGCTGGAGGGCCTCGTGGCCGCCGATCCGCAACTCTCGGCCGATCTGAGCTCTGAACGACCACCGGAGACCGACCCTGAATGGCTCGTCAAACGTCGGACGCGCGAGGCCGAACAGGCTCGTACGTCCGAAGCCTGCGAGGAGGCGAGGCGACGTGACCTGGTAGAACTTCGAGACCGCCTCCAGGCGGACTCGTCGACGCTCAACGACGTCGGACATCTTTCCGGACCGATGGGCTTCCGTGATCTGAGGCTCCTCACGAAGTGGCTGGCGAAATCCCAATCCACCTCGTTCACGGAAGGTGGGCGCCATTGGAGAAGGCTCGAGGAGGCCTTCGGTCCTGTGACGGCGGCGGCGTATCGGGAGGGGATGACGACCATCTGGAAGGTCACCGCGCCTGAGGCACCCAAGGTCGACAAGGATGGCAGGCGTACGGTCAAATATGCCTCGATGCTCTCCGAGGCGGGGCTCGCACTGGACGCGGAGCAGCCCGAATGGGCGGCTGGGCTCACCTCCGAGCTGGCGCAGCGGGCCGTCGAGCACGCTTTCATCGACGACTTCGGCATTCCGGCATGGCTCGGCGATGTCATCGACGCCCATCCGGCTATCGTCACGCCGTTCGTCCTCGCCACGCTGGACCGGGAATGGTCTGCACCCGCCCAGGCGTATCGCCCGCTCATAGAGCGCTTCGCCCACACTTTCCCGATCCCGCCAGCGGTCCGCAGCGCGCTCCTCGACCACATCGGGGGCGCGGCTGCGGCGCGCG
>JAJNQF010000402.1 GCA_021154945.1 Sphingomonas sp. | reverse complement strand
ACCGTCGAGGGTGCGGACGAGGCGCTGATCAAGGCGATGGCGTCTGCGCTCGAAAAGGCTGGCGCGGCATATGACGTGGCGGGCTACCGCGACGCACCCCCGGGCTTGCGTATCTGGTGCGGCGCGACCGTCGACACCGCGGATATCGAGGCGCTCGGCCCCTGGCTCGACTGGGCCTACGCGACCGCCAAGGCGGCCTAACTAGCTACCGCGTCTTTTACGTCCTCCTTCCAACAATCACCCCGATTCCGTCATCCCGGCGCACGCCGGGACCCATGGACACGGAGCATCCGCTCATGAAGCGAACCGCTACCGTGGGTCCCGGCTTCCGCCAGGATGACGGGAGGGGGTGAGGATCGGATCGGAAGGCGGCACCCAAATCCCCCGAAATTCCCAGGAGCAATCCCATGCCAAAAGTCCTCATTTCCGACAAAATGGATCCCCGCGCCGCGCAGATTTTCCGCGAGCGCGGCGTCGAGGTCGACGAGATCACCGGCAAGACGCCCGCCGAACTGATCGCGATCATCGGCGCGTATGACGGCCTCGCGATCCGCAGCTCCACGAAGGTGACCAAGGAAATCCTCGAGCACGCGACCAACCTCAAGGTCGTCGGCCGCGCCGGGATCGGCGTCGATAACGTCGACATCCCCGCCGCGTCGGCCAAGGGCGTGGTCGTCATGAACACGCCGTTCGGCAACTCGATCACCACCGCCGAGCACGCGATCGCGCTGATGTTCGCGCTCGCCCGGCAACTCCCGGAAGCGGACGCTTCCACGCAGGCCGGCAAGTGGGAAAAGAACCGCTTCATGGGCGTCGAGCTTACCTCGAAGACGCTCGGCCTGATCGGTGCGGGCAATATTGGCTCGATCGTCGCCGACCGCGCGCGCGGCCTCAAGATGAAGGTCGTCGCGTTCGATCCGTTCCTGACGCCCGAGCGTGCGATCGAGATCGGCGTCGAGAAGGTCACGCTCGACGAACTGCTCGCGCGCGCCGACTTCATCACGCTGCACACGCCGCTGACCGACCAGACACGCAACATCCTCTCGGCCGAGGCGCTCGCCAAGACCAAGAAGGGCGTGCGGATCATCAACTGCGCGCGCGGCGGCCTGATCGACGAAGTCGCGCTGAAGGCGGCGCTCGATTCGGGGCAGGTCGGCGGCGCAGCGCTCGACGTGTTCGTGGAAGAACCCGCCAAGGCGTCGCCGTTGTTCAGCACGCCGAACTTCATCAGCACGCCGCATCTCGGCGCGTCGACGACCGAGGCGCAGGTCAACGTCGCGATCCAGGTCGCCGAGCAGATGGCCGATTTCCTGATGTCGGGCGGCGTCACCAACGCGCTCAACATGCCGTCGCTGTCGGCCGAGGAAGCGCCGAAGCTCAAGCCGTACATGGCGCTGGCGGAGAAGCTCGGCTCGCTGGTCGGCCAGCTGACCACCGGCGCGGTGTCGCGGATTTCGGTGCATACCGAAGGCGCAGCGGCTGAGCTCAATGCGAAGCCGATCGTGAGCGCGGTGCTCGCCGGCTATCTCCAGACGCAGACCGCGACCGTCAATATGGTCAACGCGCCGGTGCTGGCGCGCGAGCGTGGCTTGGAAGTCCGCGAAGTCCGTACCGAACGCGAAGCGGATTACCACACGTTGCTGCGCGTGTCGGTCAAGACCGAGGACGGCGAGCGGTCGGTTGCGGGGACGCTGTTCGGCGATTCGGCGCCGCGTCTGGTCGAACTGCTCGGGATAAAGATCGAGGCCGATCTGGCGGGGCCGATGCTGTACGTCGTCAACGAGGATGCGCCGGGCTTCATCGGTCGTCTCGGGACGGCGCTGGGCGAGGCCGGGGTGAACATCGGGACGTTCCATCTCGGGCGGCGTTCGGCAGGCGGCGAGGCTGTGCTTCTCCTCTCGGTCGATGAAGCCGTGACGCCCGACCTGTTGACGAAGGTCCGCGCGCTGCCAGGCGTGAAGACCGCAATGGGCCTCAACTTCTAAGCCTGCTACGCTCCTTCTAAAGCCCTCTCCCCTTCGGGGAGAGGGTTGGGTGAGGGGCATTGGGAAGGGCATCGCTTGCGGCGCCCCTCACCCCGACCCTCTCCCCGGAGGGGAGAGGGAGCAGGAGCAGTGAAGGTCGACGACCTACTCTTGGATCGCGCGAAGCGGATGCGTCGCGAGCCTACGCCGGCCGAGGCCAAGCTCTGGCGTCACCTCCGTGGTCGACAGATAAGCAACACCAAATTCACCCGGCAGCTCGTCGTCGGCCCCTACGTCGCCGACTTCGCATCCCGCGACGCGAAACTGATCATCGAGGTTGACGGCGATACGCATGTTGACCAAGCGCGCGACGGAAGCCGAACGGATTGGCTGCAACGACAGGGATATCGCGTGATACGGTTCAGCAACGCCGACATCATGTCCGAGATGGACGGGGTTTGGTGCGTCATATCGGCAGCCCTCTCTGCGGAGCATGCGCAGTGACCGCACTCCTCCCCGAAGGTTTCCGAGACCGCCTCCCCCCGTTCGCCGATTCGGCAGCGGCGCTGGAGGCTCGTGTGCTCGAAGCAGCCCGGCTCCACGGCTACGAGCGCGTCGATCCGCCGCTCGCCGAATTCGCCGACGGGCTGGAGATGCGGCTGAAGGCAGGCGGCCTTCACGATGCGGTGCGCTTCGTCGATCCGGTGTCGCAGCGCACCCTCGCGATCCGCCCCGACATCACCGCGCAAGTCGCGCGCATCGCGGCGACGCGGATGGGTCACCATCCGCGGCCGGTGCGGCTGAGCTACGCCGGTTCCGTCCTGAAACTGCGCGCCTCGCAGCTCGCTCCGGCGCGCGAGACCCGGCAGATCGGATGCGAGCTGATCGGCCTCGACTCGGTTGCCGCAGCCCAGGAACTCGTCGCGGTCGCGGTCGACATGATCGCCGCCGCGGACGTCACCGGCGCCTCGATCGACTTCACGCTGCCCGATCTGGTGTCGACGCTCGCCGCGGGGCCGCTTCCCGTGGCGTCTGAGCAGATCGCCACCTTGCGCGATCGCCTCGATGCGAAGGACGCAGGCGCCGTCGCCGCACTCGCACCGGCCTACCTCCCCCTGATCGAAGCCGCCGGGCCGTTCGAACAGGCCATGGACCGCCTCCGCGCCTTCGACACCACCGGCGCGCTCGCCTCCCGCCTCGACGGCCTCGCCCGCATCGCCGATGCGCTCGACGGCCGCGTCGCGCTCACGCTCGACCCGACCGAGCGGCATGGGTTCGAATACCAGACCTGGCTCGGCTTCTCCCTCTTCGCCGACGGCAGCGCCCGCGAACTCGGCCGCGGCGGCACCTACACCGTGGTCCACGAGAACGGCGCAGAGGAAGCCGCCACCGGTTTCTCGCTCTACGCCGATGCACTCGTCGAGCGCGTCGTCACCGTAGACCGTCGCCGCCTCTTCCTCCCGTTCGGAACCCCAGCCAGCGAAGGCGCTCAAATGCGCGCGCAAGGCTGGGTCACGGTCGCCGCACTAGACGCCGGCGACACCCCCGAAGCACAAGTCTGCACGCATCTATGGGTGGCGGGCGAGCCCCGCGCGCTGTAGGCGCTGCGCGTAATCCTCAGGAGATAGAGTTTGGCCAACGTAGCAGTCATCGGCGCGCAATGGGGCGACGAAGGCAAGGGCAAGATCGTCGACTGGCTCGCCGAGCGTGCCGACATGGTCGTGCGGTTCCAGGGCGGGCACAATGCCGGCCATACCCTCGTCGTGGGCGACAACGTCTACAAGCTGTCGCTGTTGCCGTCGGGCATCGTGCGCGGCACGCCGTCGTTCATCGGCAACGGCGTGGTGCTCGATCCCTGGGCGCTGAAGGACGAGATCGCCCGGCTCGGTGCACAGGGCGTCATCGCGACCCCCGAGACGTTGCGGATCGCCGACACCTGCGCACTGATTCTGCCGTTCCACCGCGATCTCGACGGTCTGCGCGAGGATGCGAGCGGTGCCGGCAAGATCGGCACGACGCGCCGCGGCATCGGACCTGCCTACGAGGACAAGGTCGGTCGCCGCGCGATCCGCGTTTGCGATCTGGCGCACCTCGACGACCTCGGGCCGCAGCTCGATCGCCTCACCGCGCATCACGACGCACTCCGCGCAGGCTTCGGCGAGCCGCCGATCGATCGCGCCCGCCTGATCGCCGAACTGCGCGAGATCGCCGGCTTCGTCCTCCCGTTCGCCAAGCCCGTCTGGCGCGATCTCAACGCCGCGCGTTCGGCCGGCAAGCGGATCCTGTTCGAGGGCGCGCAGGGCGTGCTGCTCGACGTCGACCACGGCACCTATCCGTTCGTGACCTCGTCTAACACCATCGCGGGTGCTGCGGCCGGTGGCTCCGGCCTCGGGCCATCAGCAGTCGGCTTCGTACTCGGCATCGCCAAGGCGTACACGACGCGCGTCGGCTCGGGACCGGTCCCGACCGAGCTCGAGAACGAGACCGGCGAGCGCCTCGGCGTCCGCGGGCATGAGTTCGGGACGGTTACTGGGCGGAAACGTCGTTGCGGCTGGTTCGACGCGGTGCTGGTGCGGCAGGCGGCAGCGGTCGGTGGCATCACCGGGATCGCGCTGACCAAGATCGACGTGCTCGACGGGTTCGAGACCGTGTCGATCTGCACCGGCTACAAGCTCCGCGGCGAGACGCTCGATTATTTTCCGGCGCATGCGGCCGACCAGGCGCTGGTCGAGC
>JAJNQF010000400.1 GCA_021154945.1 Sphingomonas sp. | reverse complement strand
GTTCATCGATATCTTCGCCGGCGCGTGTATCCTGTTCACGCTGACCGGGCTGCTCCTGTTGCAGCTCCACGCACGCCATCGACCGGCAACCTGGCCGATCGTTGCCGCCGGGCTCGCCATTCCCGTCCTGCTCGCCATCCTGTTTATCCATTGAGGGGTCCTGCCATGCGTCCAACCGCGTTCCTGTTGCTCGGCGGAGCGATCACCGCGCCCGCGCTGGTACCGCCCGCGAGCGCCGCGCCTGCGGGGACCGTCACGATCACCGTCCCGCGGCTGAACGTCGCCGAATATCACAAGCCCTATGTCGCCATCTGGCTCGAGCCGGTCGGCGGCGGTGCCCCGCGCACGCTGGCGGTCTGGTACGATTTGAAGAAGCGCGGCAACGACCCCGGCACCAAATGGCTCGCAGACCTGCGTGCATGGTGGCGAAAGGGGGGCCGCAGCCTCGACATGCCCGCCGACGGCATCAGCGGCGCCACGCGGGGGCCCGGCCAGTACACCATCCCGCTGCCCGCCAATCTCAAGCCCGGCAACTATATCCTGACCGTCGAAGCCGCCCGCGAGACCGGCGGCCGCGAACTCGTCTCCGTACCGCTTACCGCCGGAGCCCGCACCACGGGCAAGACCGAACTTGGCGCCATCGCCGTCTCCGCCCGCTGAGATGGGCTTGCTGAAGGATCACATCATGAAGCCTCTCGCCAAGACGTCTTTTGCGGCACGCTTGCTGGCCGCCGCCGCATTGTTGTCGATCCCCACCGCGCTGTCCGCGCACCGCATGTGGCTGCTGCCGTCCGCCACCGTGTTCTCGGGGACCGACGGCTGGGTGACGGTCGACGCCGCAGTGTCGAACGACCTGTTCTTCTTCGACCACCAGCCGCTCAGGCTGGACGGCATGAAGGTCTGGCAGCCCGACGGCAGCGAAGGCACGCTCCAGAACGGCGCGACCGGCCGCTATCGCTCGGTCTTCGACGTGAAGCTCGACAAGCCCGGCACATGGAAGATCGGCACCCAGATGTCCGCCGTCATGGGCAGCTTCAAGGTCGACGGCGTCGAGAAGCGCCTCGGCCGTCGCGGTCCACCGCAGCCGAACGCGCCCGCCCCGCTGACCGTCGCCGACATTCCCGCCAACGCGACCGACGTGAAGGTCACCGAGGTTACCGGCCGCAACGAGATTTTCGTGACCGCCGGCGCACCGACCACCACCGTCTTCAAGACCACCGGCAAGGGCCTGGAGTTCGCACCGGTCACGCATCCCGACGAACTGGTCGCGGGCGAGACCGCCAAGTTCCGTTTCCTGGTCGACGGCAAGCCAACCGCCGGCATCAAGGTCACCGTGATCCCCGGCGGCAAGCGCTACCGCAACGACGAAGGCGCACGCGAACTGACCACCGGCGCGGACGGCATGCTCAGCGTCGATTGGCCGACCGCGGGTATGTATTGGCTCAGCGCGACGATGACCGACGCCAAGGCGACGAGCCCGCGGGCGACCGAACGCCGGATGAGCTACGTCACGACGCTCGAAGTGCTGACGCCGTAACCATCCCGGGTGAGCAGGCCCCTTCCCACGACGCGGATCGCATTGCCGGCGACGATCGCGCCGGCAATGCCCGATCCCTCCGATATCGTGATCGCACTGCGCGGCGAGACGATGGGCACGACCTGGCACGCGCAATTCGCCGCCCCGCGGGACTGTGACACGGCTGCGATCCAGCGAGCGATCCACCGGGCGATCGTCTCGCGGCTCGCCGGGATCGTCGCGGCAATGAGTCACTGGGTACCGACGTCGCTGCTGTCCCGCTTCAATCGCGCGGCAGCGGGGACATGGACGACGCTCCCGACCGACTTCGCACGGGTCATGGTCCGCGCGCTCGCCATCGCCGAGACGACCGGGGGCGCGTTCGATCCGGCGATCGGCCGGCTCGTCGATGCCTGGGGGTTCGGTCCGATCCCTGTCGAGGGTTTGCCCAGCGAGCCGCAGATCGAGGCGGCGATGGCCAGATCGGGCTGGCGCCACCTCGCCCTGTCTACTTCCACGACGTCTACCTCCAGAACGTCCAGGTCCGCGACCGGCACGCATCTGCTCCAGCCGGGCGGCATCGCACTCGACCTTTCGGGAATCGCCAAGGGATATGCCGTCGATGCGGTCGCCGCGCTGCTGGAAGCCGCGGGGTTCGTCCATCACCTCGTCGAGATCGGCGGCGAACTCGTCGGCGCGGGAATGCGGCCCGACGGCGATCCGTGGTGGGTCGATCTCGAAACCCCGACCGGTACGATTCTGCCGCCGTTACGCGTGGCGCTGCACGGCATGGCGGTCGCGACCTCGGGCGATTACCGGCGCGGCGCGCATACGCTCGATCCGCGCACGGGCCGCGCGATCGACACCGGGATCGTATCGGCCAGCGTGATCCACCGGACCGCGATGGACGCCGACGCCTGGGCCACCGCGCTCACCGTGCTCGGTCCGGTCGCGGGCCTCGAACTGGCCCGCGAACAGGGGCTAGCCGCACGATTGGTCACGCTCGTCGATGGCGACACATGCGAGTATCTGAGCCCCGGCTTGGCCGCGATGCTGTTCGACTGACGGGAGCCGCCGCCCCAGGTCGACGCGCCGCTACCCGATCCGACATTCGCGCGTTATCGCTCGGCTATGACCGCAACGCTCTCCCCCGCCTTGCTCGCCTCCCCCGCCTTGCCCGCCGCGACCCTGGTGGTGTTTCGCGAGTCCGGCGATGGCGCACCGACGCTGCTCATGGTCGAGCGGGCGAAGGCGATGGTGTTCGCCGGCGGCGCGCTGGTGTTTCCAGGCGGGCGGGTCGATCCCGGCGACCATGCGCTGGCCGCGTTGTCGGGCCAGGCCGATGACGACACCGCCGCGCGCATCGCCGCGATCCGCGAGACGATCGAGGAGGCGGGGCTTCCCGTCGGATTGTCGCCGATGCCGTCGCCGACCACGTTCGAGCGATTGCGCGCCTCGCTGCACGCCGGCACCGCATTCGGCGAGGCGTTGGCGGAAGCCGGCGCCAGTCTCGACCTCGACGCGCTCACCTATTTCGCACGCTGGCGGCCGGCGCATGCGCATGCCCGGATCTTCGATACGCGCTTCTACCTGGCGCGGCTCCCTGCGGATGCGCCCGAGGCCCGGGTCGATGCGACGGAGAATGTCCGGCTGTTCTGGGCGACCGCGGCCGACGTGCTGGCCGACGCCGATGCGGGCCGCGCGACGATCATCTTTCCGACCCGCCGCAATCTCGAACGGCTCGCGCAGTTCCCCGATTTCGAAGCGGCCGTCACCGACGCGCGCGCGCATCCCGTGCGGACGGTGACGCCGTGGACCGAGATACGGGACGGCGTCGAGCATCTCTGCATCCCCGACGATCTCGGCTATCCGGTGACGTCGGAGCCGATGTCGGACGCGGTGCGCGGCTGACGTGCGGGCGGTGCGGCTCATCCTTGGCTGGCTCGTGGGGCTGGCGATCGTCGCGACGCTCGCGCTGATGCTCTGGTCGATGGCGCGCGGCCGCCCGCAGGATGTGCCCTGGGCGCCGCTCGATCTCGGCCAGCCGATCGGTATGTTCACCGGTCGCAAGTTGACCGCGCTGACCGAGGATTTCCCGCAATGCCGCGCGCTGCTTGATCGTGCGGGGGCGCGCTACACCGTCCTGCCACCGCGCAAGGGCGAAGGGCAATGCGGCTATTCGGATGGCGTCAGGTTGACCGGCGGCGCGCGGAAGATCGGGTTCGTGCCCGCCGGGCTCGGCATCGCCTGCCCCGTCGCCGCGGCCCTGTCGATGTGGGAATGGGACGTCGTCCAGCCCGCAGCCGAGCACCATTTCGGCGCGCGAGTGGCCAGCATCGATCATTTCGGCAGCTATAGTTGCCGGCGAATCTACGGTCGCGATGCGGGGAACTGGAGCGAACATTCCACCGCGGACGCGGTCGACATCGCCGGCTTCCGCCTGACCAACGGCACCCGCATCACCGTCGCGCGCGACTGGAAGGGCGACGATGCAAAGTCGGCCTTCCTCCGCGAAGTGCGAGACGGAGCGTGCAAGGTGTTCGCGACGACGCTCTCCCCCGATTACAACGCCGCGCATGCCGACCATTTGCATCTGGATCAGGCGAACCGTGGATCGATGGGCTGGCGGGCGTGTCGGTGAACGGGATGACTGGAGTGACCGGGTAGCTCGGATTTGGAGCGCGTAACCACGCCTTCCAAAAACACAGCGGCGCACCCCTTCTCTACCACCCCGGCGAAGGCCGGGGCCCAATTGGGGGACGCCAATGACAAGCGTAGCGCATCGTTACGACAACCTCAC
>JAJNQF010000399.1 GCA_021154945.1 Sphingomonas sp. | reverse complement strand
CGTCGTAGAGCGCGAGCAGAGCGGTCACTTCCTCGACGACGGTTTCCTGTTCGGCGCGCCAGCGGGCGGTCGCGTCGTTCTGCGGCACGCCGTCCATGCCGTCGTGCAGCGTGAACCCCTGGTCTATCAGCCAGATCGCATCCGACGCGCGCGAACGCTGCCGTCGCAGGTGATAGACCCATTGCTCGATGATCCCCGAAGGAACCAGTCTATCCAGATCGCCCATTCCGGATCGGTAGGCCAAGGTCGACGGCAATGCCAGCCCGCGAACCGCCGTTTTGTCCGATCTCGGGGCCTATTAACCCTCTCCTGAAATTCGACCGCAACACAACGGGTTCAGCACGGTGGGGATGGATATGCTGCCGCCCCCTTCCGTGATCGAACGCCGCATGGACGATCAATCCGTTCTCGCCCACCGTGCGCGCAACGCCGACGTCGCTCGGATGCACGAGGATCTGGCGCGATTCTACCGCGAACAACTGATTGCCGTGCTCAGGGCCTGACCCCACGGACTGACAGCGCAGCCGTATGACGCCGCGGCGAAACGGCGCTAGACGCGACCGATGACTGCGCTCGACGAATCCTCCGATTTGCCCGTCTCATGCTGGATCGGAACCTATGCCGGCGGTGGCGGCGCGGGCCTCTATCCGTTGCCGGGTGACGGGGATCGGCTTGGCGTAGGCGCCCCCTATGGCGCCGCCGCGAACGCCTCGTTCGGCGTGTATTCGTCGCGGTTCGATCTTCACTATCTGGTCGACGAACGCGATGACGGGATGCTCGGGCTGTATCGGCATGCGGGTTCGGGCTGGACCTGTCTCGGGCAGGTGACGACGGGCGGCTCGGCCCCCTGCCATGTCGCGCTCGAC
Organism: Sphingomonas sp.; assembly: GCA_021154945.1. Lineage (GTDB taxonomy): Bacteria > Pseudomonadota > Alphaproteobacteria > Sphingomonadales > Sphingomonadaceae > Sphingomonas. Next base: position 2,855 of record JAJNQF010000399.1, on the reverse strand, counting down.
GCCACGCAATCCTGCGTCGCGGTCGCCAATTATGCGAGCGGCAGCGTCGCGCTGTACCGGCTCGATGCCAGCGGAATGCCGGTCGCACCGCCGATCGTGCACGCGAACAGCGGCAACGGGCCGAACCCCGACCGCCAGCAATCGCCGCATGCGCACTGGGTCGGCTTCGGTCCCGACAACCGGACGATGTACGCCACCGATCTGGGAACCGACGAGGTTCGCGCCTTCGCCTTCGACGCCGAGCAGGGCACGCTCGATGCGCCGCGCACCGCGTTCGCCGCGCCGCCCGGCTCGGGTCCGCGCCATATGCTGTTTCATCCCCGCCACCCGCACACGGCGTATCTCGCCTGCGAACTCACGAGCGCGCTGGTCGTGCTGGACCTCGTCGGAACGGAGTTGCGCGAACGTGCCACGCTTTCCACGCTTCCCACCGGGTGGCCCGATGGATGGCAGGGAGCGAACATCCTGGCGCACATCGGCGCCAATGCCGCGGGCGATCGGCTGTACGTGTCCAACCGCGGGCATGAGAGCATCGCGGTCTTCGCGCTCGATCCCCATGGCGACGCGACCCTCATCCAGCATGTCGCCAGCGGTGGCCTGTCGCCGCGGTTCTTCCTGATCCTGGAAGCAGAGCGCCGGATGATCGTCGTCCACGAACGCGATCACCGCGTCACGATGCTCGATATCCTGCCGGACGGGACGCTCGCCCCGACCGGCCTCGCGGTCACCGTTCCCGGCGCCGCGTTCGCGCTCCTTGGCTGACGTTCGACCGGGTCAGCTGACGCTGGCGATCAACAACGTCAGTTCGTCGCGGACCGGGTTCACGTCGATCTGGAGCGGCTTCGCTGTCCGGCGCTTGACCGGATAGGATGCGCGCACCGCATCGCACAGATCCTTGACCGGCACGCGGACGCAGGCGCCCTCGTCGCAGACCAGGCGTGGCGTGTTGATGGACTGGGTGCAGGTCACGGGCGCGGCGGCCCAGGCTGGCATCGCGCCGGATAAAAGGCACGCGGCTGCGACCCGCAAAGCGGTGGTCTTGATCGTCATGGTTTCTGGCCCCCCACAGGCATTTCGTAACTGGTAAACGGAGCGTTAGGGGCAAGTGGTTGCGATAACGTTTCTATTGCCCCGGTCAGCGGGTCATCGACCGCCTGTCATAAGGAAATGACAGTTCGCCTCAGTCCGCCGCGATCGGCCCCTGCGGCGGACTGGCACGGCGCGTGAACCAGACGATGATCACCATCGCCAGACACAGCCAGGCTGACAGGCGGAACAGGTCGGTCGACGCGAGCAGATACGCCTGCGCCACCATCTGCCGGGTGATCGCGCCCGCTGCCTGGACGTCGGTCAGCCCCATCCGCGTCAGCGCGCCCTGCGCCATCTGGTAGGGCGAGCCCGTCCCGATCGCCTCCGACAGTCGGCTCTGGTGCAGCGTCTCGCGGCGATCCCACGCCGTCGTGATGATCGACGCGGCGAAACTGCCCGAGGTGATGCGCGCGAAGTTCGAGATGCCGGTCGCGGACGGCAGCCGCTCCGCCGGGATTCGGTCGAGCGAGATCGTCAGCATCGCGAGAAAGAACGTGCTCATCGCGATCCCCTGCACCATCAACGGCAGCATCAGGTCGTAGAAGCTTGCCCCCGTGGTGTAGCCCGAGCGGAGATAATAGGAGTAGCCGAACGACGCGAACGCCACGGTGGCGAGGATGCGTGCGTCGATCTTGCCGCTCAGCCGCGCCACGAACGGCGTCAGGATCACCGCCACCGCCCCCGATGGCGCCGCGACAAGGCCTGCCCAGGTCGCGGTATAGCCGAGCTGCGTCTGCAACCACAGCGGCAGCAGCAGCGTATTGGCGAAGAACACCGCATAGCCGAGGCAGAACGCGATCGTGCCGATGGTGAAGTTGCGGCTCTTGAACAGCGACAGGTTCACCGCCGGATTGGCGTCGGTCAGCTCCCAGATGATCCACCCGATAAAGCCGATCGTCGCGACGACCGCCGCGATGACGATCCGGTCGGCGGCGAACCAGTCGTCGTTCTTGCCGAGATCGAGCACGATCTGCAGCGCACCGACCCACACCACGAGCAGGATCAATCCGACCTGGTCGATCGGCAGTTTCCGTGTCGGCGTGTCGCGCTTGCCGAGCTTGTTCCAGCACACGAACGCGCAGAACATCCCGAACGGCACGTTGATCAGGAAAATCCAGCTCCAGTGATAATTATCGGAGATGTAGCCGCCGAGGATCGGTCCCATGATCGGCGCGACCAACGTCGTCATCGACCAGATTCCGAGCGCGGTGGAGCGCTTGTGGACGGGGAAGATCGCGATCAGCAGCGCCTGGCTGCCGGGGATCATCGGTCCGGATACCGCGCCCTGGAGAATACGAAAGCCGATCAGCGACGGCAGGTCCCATGCGATCCCGCACAGGAACGACGCGATCGTGAACAGGAAGACGGACACGCAGAACGTCCGCACCACCCCGAACCGGCCCATCAGCCAGCCAGTCAGCGGCACCGCGACACCGTTGGCGACCGCGAACGCCGTGACGATCCAGGTGGAGTTGTCGCTGGAGACGCCGAGATTGCCGGCGATCGTCGGCAGCGAGACGTTGGCGATAGTGGTGTCGAGCACTTGCATGAACGTGCCGAGCGCCAGCGCGAACGCGGTCAGCGCGAGCGAGCCGCCGACGAGTGGGGCTGGGCCAGGACCTGAGGGAGCGGCCATTATGCTGCGCTCCGATCAAGCGCGAAGCCAAAATAACAAGCACCACCCCGGCGAAGGCCGGGGCCCAATTGGGAAACGCTGCTGATAGAGGACGACGTTCCATTACGACCACCTCCCCAATTGGGCCCCG
>JAJNQF010000396.1 GCA_021154945.1 Sphingomonas sp. | reverse complement strand
AGACCTATGACCCGACCAAGGTCATCTTCTACGCCTCGGGTCGCGCGAGCCTCGAGACCTCGTACATGTACAGCCTGATGGCGCGGATGTACGGCAGCCAGAACCTGCCCGACAGCTCGAACATGTGCCACGAGACGACCTCGGTCGGGCTAAAGTCCGCGATCGGCTCGGCGGTCGGCACCATCCATCTCTCCGACTACGAGAAATGCGACGCGATCTTCTACTTCGGGCAGAATCCGGGCGTGAACAGCCCGCGGTTCCTGCACCCCTTGCGCGATTGTGCGAAGCGCGGTGTCGAGATCGTCGTGTTCAATCCGCTTAAGGAGCGCGGGCTGGAGAAATTCCAGGATCCGCAGAACCCGATCGAGATGGTGACGGGCAAGTCGACGCCGATCGCCTCGCAATATCATCAGGTCAAGACCGGCGGCGACGTCGGCGCGATCATGGGCATTTGCAAATACCTGATTGAGGCCGACGACCACGCCCAGCGGATCGACGGCCTGCGCGTGCTGGATCATGCGTTCCTCGCCGAGCACACGACCGGCTTCGATGCGTTCGCCGACGTCGCGCGCAAGACCGAATGGTCGGTGATCGAGCATGAGAGCGGCCTCACTCGCGCCGAGATCGAGGCGGCCGCCAAGGTCTACGCCAAGTCAAAGGCGGTCATCGCGGTGTACGGCATGGGCCTGACCCAGCATGTCGGCGGGATCGACAACGTCCACATGGTCGTCAACCTGATGCTGCTCCGCGGCAACATCGGCAAGCCCGGCGCCGGCATGGGCCCGGTCCGCGGTCACTCGAACGTGCAAGGCCAACGTACCGTCGGCATCACCGAAAAGCCCGAACTCGCCCCGCTCGACAAGCTTGCCGAGCAATATGGCTTCGAGCCCCCGCGCGAGAAGGGCTGGGACACGGTCGAGGCGTGCGAAGCGGTCCTCGACGGCAGTGCACAGGCCTTCATCGGCCTCGGCGGCAACTTCGTCCGCGCGATCCCGGATCATGCGCGGATGGAGCCGAAATGGCGCGGCCTCGACTTGACGGTCCATATCGCGACCAAGCTCAACCGCTCGCACCTGTTGCCCGGTAGGACCTCGTACCTGCTCCCCTGTCTCGGCCGGATCGAGACGGATATGCAGGGGACCGGGCCGCAGAGCGTATCGATCGAGGATTCGTTCAGCCAGATCTATGGTTCGAAGGGCAAGGCCACGCCGGCGGCCGAAACGCTGCTGTCCGAGCCGGCGATCGTCGCGGGGATCGCCAAGGCGACGCTGGCGCCCAATCCGAAGCTCGACTGGGATGCGTGGGTGCGCGATTATGCGCGCGTTCGCGATGCGATCGAAGTGACGTATCCGGAGCTGTTCAAAGACTTTAACGCGAAGATGTTCACGCCCGGCGGCTTCTGGAAGGGCGTGCCCGCAGCGCACCGCGAGTGGAAGACCGAGAGCGGCAAGGCGGAGATCAACGTGCCGCAATCCCTCAACGTCACCGGGTTCGAGGAGGCGGAGGGCCGCTTCCGCCTGATGACACTACGATCGAACGATCAGTTCAACACGACCGTCTACGGCTATCACGACCGCTTCCGCGGTGTGAAGGGTACGCGCGACATCGTGTTCATGAACCGCAGCGACATGATCCGGATGGGGATCACCGACGGCGACGACGTCGACCTGGTCGGCGATGCGGGCGGCAATTCGGATCGCCGCCTCAACAAGCTGCGCGTGGTCGAATACTCGATCCCCGAGGGCTGCGTGGGGGCCTATTATCCCGAGAGCAACCTGCTCATGCCGGTCGCGCACCACGCCCGCGAAAGCCATGTTCCGGCGGCGAAATCGGTCCCGGTACGTATCGAGAAGACGCGCTGACCGATACGAATATCCTCGGCGTCGTATTGGCTGGCGGGCGGTCGTCCCGGTTCGGTTCGGACAAGGCACTAGCGATGTTTGAAGGGCGTATGCTGTCCGAGCATGCGAGGGACCTGCTGGTGCCGTACGTCGAAACGGCGGTTATCGTCGGCAGAGACGGCCCGATCGCCGACCTCCCCGGCCCCGATCTCGGCCCTTTGGGCGGGATTGCCGGCGCGTTGTCCTATGCCCGCGAACGGGGCTTCACGTCGGTCCTGACGATCGCATGCGACATGCCGGTTCTCCCCGACGGGTTGCTGGCAGCGCTCGCACGAGGAGCGCCCGCCTATTGCCCGGATGCGCCGGTGCTCGGCCACTGGAACACCGCGTCGATGGAGGCTCTGCTCGAGCATATCGCGGCATCGCCACGCCGTTCGGTTCGCGGTTGGGCGGAGGCAATCGGCGCCGTGCCGATCGCGGCGCCAGCGCCGATCCCCAACATCAATACGCCGGAAGACATCGCCGCCCTATGACGACCTCTCGCACATTGCCGATCAAGATCCTTCGCCCTAATTCGGTCATGGTCGGAGAGCGAACGATCGCGATCGAGGTGCCCGTCGCGATCGAGATCGACGGGCTCGGCTATGCGGTGATGATGATGACGCCCGCCGACCTGCCCGAGTTCACGACCGGATTCCTGCTGACCGAGCGGCTGGCCGACAGCGCCGACGACGTGCGCGACATCGACGTGTTCGAGGCCGAGGCGGGCTGGATCGTCCGCGTCGGCCTGTCCGAGCGCTGCAAGGGGCGCATTCACGACCGTGTCCGCCATCGGACCAGCGACACGAGTTGCGGACTGTGCGGGATATCCGGGCTCGAACAACTCCGCAAACCTGTCCCTCGAACGCCACCGAAGCCCGACACGCCTGTAAGCGCGTTGTTTGCCGCACTCGGTGGCTTGCGCGCGCACCAGCCGCTCAACGCCGCCACGGGCGCCATTCACGCGGCAGCGGCATGCGATCGTGAAGGCCAGGTCGTTGCCGCCTATGAGGACGTCGGTCGCCACAACGCGCTCGACAAGCTGGTCGGAGGACTGGCGATAAAAGGCCAAGCGATCGACGGATTCATTCTCGTCACGTCGCGGATCAGCTTCGAGATGGTCGACAAGGCGTTGATCGCCGGCGTGCCGATGCTGGTCGGGATCTCCGCACCGACCAGTCTCGCGATCGATCACGCGCGTGCGCAGGGCCTGACGCTGCTCGCCCTCGCCCGCAGCGACGCGATCCTGGTGGTGAACGATCCCTGGAAGGTCTTCGACTAGCCGCAGACGATGCGGCTAGTCGAAGCAGGCGTCACTTGGTGGCCGTCACGACATCGGTCTTGGCCGCAACGAGATAGCCCCCGACGACGAACACCAGCCCGCCGATGATGTTGCCGAGGCTGACGATCGCGAGGTTGCGGATCACGCCCGCAATATCGATCGAAGCGTTCGGGACGAGCAGCCCGAGCGTCAGTGCGGTCATGTTGGCGACCGAGTGCTCGAACCCGGCCGCTACGAAGGCCAACAGGATCCAGGCCATGCCGATGCACTTGGCGGCATCGCCGGTCATGCGGGCCGCCGTCCAGATCGCGAGGCAGACGAGCCAGTTGCAGAGGATGGCACGTGCCAGCAGCGCGGTCGCATCGACGGACACCTTGTGCTGGACATAGCCATGGAACATCGCATCGGCGTTGGCGAAGATCGCGCCGCCCCCGCCCGCCGCGAACACGAGCGACAGCACCACACCGCCGACGAGATTACCGATCCAGACGACGACGGTCAGCTTCACCGCGTCCGCGACGGTGATCGTTCGCTTGGCCAGACCGAAGCCAAGATACATCACATAGCCGGTGAAGAGTTCGGCGCCCGCGAACACGGTCAGGATCAGCCCCAACCCGAAGGTCGCCCCCATCACCAGCGGGCGCACGCCCGGTTCGAGCCCCGACCCGGTGCTGAGCGCGAGGATCATCGCGATGCCGATATACGTGCCCGCAAGGATCGCGCCGGCGAAGAACCCTGCCGGAGAGCGCCGCAGCGCCTCCGCCTTGGTCGCGGCGAGGGTAGCGTAGGTGTCGATCGTCGACGTGTAACCGGTGCTCATGCGTCAATTTTGCTTTTCTGGCCGACGATCCCGGCACGCACCACGCCGCGATCCGAACCCATGTCGGCCGCCGCGGGACGGACGGTCACCGGAATGGATTTGTAGGAAGGCGTGAAGCTCTGTGGATCGTGATCCTCGAGTGCGATCAGCGGCTGGGTCTCGGGGTAATAGGACGCGACGCAGCCATCGGGCAGTGCATAGCGGACCAGCATCAGCTTCTGGACGACGCGATCGGGCCGCGCGAACTGAAGCGCGGTGGCGATATCGACGACGTCGCCTTCCTTGTGCCCCAGCCGTGCCATGTCGCGCTCGTTCATGAACAGGATGTCGCGACGTCCGAACACCCCGCGATAGCGATCGTCGAGGCTGTAGACCGTCGTGTTGTACTGGTCATGCGCGCGCAGCGTGGTGAGCCGCAAGACGGTCGGATCGCCCGCGCTCTCGTCCTTCTCCACGCCCTGGGTGACAATGAAGTTGGCCTTGCCGCTGTCCGTCTTCCACTCACGCATCGCCGCCGAATTCGGGAGGTGGAAGCCGCCCGGCTTGCGGATGCGCGCGTTGTAATCGGCAAACGCGGGGAACACCGCTTCGATCTTGTCGCGGATCAGGCTGTAGTCGCCGACATAGGCATCCCAGTCGATTGCGATCGGCGCGCGGCCCTTGACGGCGAAGGCCGCCTTGGCGATCTCACCGACGATCCAGATCTCCGACTTCACGTTCTCGCCCGGCGGCATCAGGAAGCCGCGCGAGGCGTGGACCATCGACATCGAATCCTCGACCGTCACCGCCTGCTGGCCGGTCGCCTGCATGTCGAGTTCGGTCCGGCCAAGACACGGCAGGATATAGGTCGACTTCGCCATCAACAGCATCGTGCGATTGAGCTTGGTGGTGATGTGCACGGCAAGATCGAGGTTGCGGAAGCCCTCCGCGCAGGCCTGCGGATCGGACGAGGCGATCGCAAGATTGCCGCCGAGGCAGACGATCGCCTTGGCCTTGCCGTCGCGCATCGCAGCGATGCTCTCGACCACCGAATGGCCGTGCTCACGCGGTGGCTCGAACCCGAAGACGTCGCGCATGTTGTCAAGCAGCATCGGCATCGGCCGCTCGGTGATGCCGACGGTGCGGTCGCCCTGCACGTTGCTGTGGCCACGCAGCGGACAGATGCCCGCACCCGGCTTGCCCATGTTGCCACGCAGGAGGAGCAGATTGGCGATCTGCTGGACGTTGGTGGTGCCGGTGCGGTGCTGCGTGACGCCCATGCCGTAGCAACAGATAGCCGCCTTCGACTTCGAATAGGCAAGTGCGACCTCTTCCAGGTCAGTGCGCGAAAGCCCGCTGGAGCGTTCGATGTCCGCCCATTCGGTGGTCGCGAGGTCGGCGATGTAGTCGTCAAGTCCGGCGGTATGCTCGGCGATGAACGCGTGGTCGAGCGCAGGCTCGCCACCCGACACCTTCGCGGCCTCGTCGAGTGCGATCAGCGCCTTGGCAATGCCTTTCAGCGCCGCCGCGTCCCCGCCGACCTTTACCTGGTAATAGCTGCTGGCGATCGGGGTGGCCGACATCGTCGCCATTTCGACCACCGACTGTGGCGATTCGAAGCGTTCGAGCGAGCGTTCCTTGAGCGGATTGAAGACGATGATCTTGCCGCCGCGCTTCGACACTTCGCGCAACGTCGCCATCATCCGCGGATGGTTGGTGCCGGGGTTGTGGCCGATCGACAGGATCAGGTCGGCGTGATCGAAATCCTCGAGGCTTACGGTGCCCTTGCCGATCCCGATCGACTTCGGCAGCCCGACCGAGGTCGCCTCGTGGCACATGTTCGAGCAGTCGGGGAAGTTGTTGGTGCCGTACATCCGGACGAACAGCTGGAACAGGAACGCCGCCTCGTTCGAGCAGCGGCCCGAGGTGTAGAATTCCGCCTGGTTCGGGTCCGGCACGGCGGCAAGGCCCGCACCGATCCCGCGCATCGCCTCGTCCCAGCTCACGACCTCATAGTGATCGGTCGCGGCGTTGTAGCGGAGCGGCTCGGTGACGCGGCCCTGATCCTCGATCCAGTGATCGCTCTGCTTCCAGATGTCCGACACGCTGTGCTTGGCAAAGAACTCCGCGCCGATCGTCTTCGCGGTGGATTCCCACGCAACGGCCTTCGCGCCATTCTCGCAGAATTCGAACGAGGAGGTATGTTTCGGGTCGGGCCAGGCGCAACTCGGGCAATCGAAGCCGTCCGGCTGGTTCGACTTGAGCAAAGTCTGGCCGCCACGCACGACGATCTGCTGCGCCTTCAGCGAGACGGCGACCGCTTTCAGCGCTCCCCAGCCGCCGGCCGGACCCGTATAATCGGCGATCCCATCAGGGCGTTTGTCACGCATACTCGTATCTCCCGTAAGGCCGGGCCGACGCGTGCGCTCGAAATACGGCACACAGGCTGACCATTAACCCAAGGCAATAGAAGCGCATTTTGCGATTGCGAAGACGAGTTTCCCGCAGTTGGTGATCGCTTGCGTCGGTCTGCGGGTAATATGCCGGCGGCGCCTTGCGCCAGGTCCGAAATGGTAGCGAAGGAGGGACTTGAACCCCCGACCCCAGGATTATGATTCCCGTGCTCTAACCAACTGAGCTACTTCGCCGTACCGTCCGTCAGGGAAGCATTCTTCCCTGCGAGGCGCGGCCTATAGGAAGCGGTTTCCAGACGGTCAAGCGAACATATGCCGGGAAATCGCTTCCCACGGTCCGCCGCGATACCACCATGCGCCCAGACCGGCGATTTCGACGTCGCGCGGGCTGAAATCGCGCTGTAGATTGGCGAGCAGGAGCTTCGCGATTTGCGGGCTGACCTTGTTCTGGATCGTGACGTGCGGACGCCAGCCGCCCGCGTCCTGCGGCGTCAGCATGCCGGTGAACGCGTCGGCGAGCCGCGCGCGAATGCCGACGAGGTCGGGGGATTCGATACGGTAGGCGACACCGCGGCCAAGCGACATCAGGCCGCCCACACGCGCCTGTGGGGCACGGATGCCGCGCGTTTCCTGGTTGAGCCGGTGCTTGAGCTCGGCGAGGCCCGAGGGCGGCAGGTGATGGAACAGAGTCAGATGCGCGTCGAGCTGGTTGCGCTCGGGCGGGAAATGCTCGCGACGCATAGAATCGAAGAACGCGGTATCCTGGCGACCAAACAAGGCGGTGACGATGATCGGGGCTACTTCGGTCACTTGCGGGGTGTTTCCCATTATGCTCAATCCCTCCCCGGCGGAGGCCGGGGTCCAGTTGGGAAACGTTGTTGACGTAGGCCGCGCTCCGTTACCACGACCTTTCCAACTGGGCCCCGGCCTTCGCCGGGGAGGTGTGCGTGTTTGATCACACCTGAGCACCCAATGCGCTTACGGCAGCGAGTGGTGGGGTTACAGCGTGTTCAAATCTCGACCTGGCTGCCGAGTTCGACGACGCGATTGGTCGGCAAGCGGAAAAATTCCATCGCGCTTTCTGCATTCCGCAGCATCCACGCGAACAGCTTTTCGCGCCAGAGCATCATCCCGGGCTTGTCCGACGCGAGCAGCGTCTGGCGCGACAGGAAGAAGCTGGTGTCCATCATCTTGAAGTCCGCGCCGCAAGTATGGACCTGGCGCAACGCCGCGGGCACATCGGCGTCCTCCATGAAGCCGTAGCGCAGCACGAGCCGATGGAAGCCGTCGCCAAGCTCCTCGCGCACCGCACGATCGTTGGCGGGCCAGTAAGGCTGCCCGACGATCTTCACGGTGAGGAGAATGACGCGCTCGTGCAGCACCTTGTTGTGCTTGAGGTTATGGAGCAACGCATGCGGCACGCCGTCCGCGGTCGAGGTCATGAAGACAGCCGTTCCCGGCACGCGTGAGGCCGAGCTTGCCGCAGAGCCAATGAACACCTTTATCGGCATCGCCGCCTCGTGCATCCGGTCGATCATCAGCTGCCGCCCCTTCGACCAGGTCGTCAGGAAGGTGAAGATGATGAAGCCGACCAGCAGCGGGAACCACCCGCCGGCGGGCACCTTGGTGAGGTTCGCCGCGAAATAAGCGCCGTCGACGGTGAAGAAGATCGCCAGCAGTGGAATAGCCGCGATCTTCGGCCAGTTCCACAGGCGGAACAGCACCACCCCGAGCAGACACGTGTCGATGAACATCGCGCCGGTCACCGCGATCCCGTACGCGCTCGTCAGGTTCGACGAGGTGCGGAAGAACAGCACGAGCAGGATCACCATCACCATCAGCGCGCCGTTGACGAGCGGGATGTAGATCTGGCCGGCGGTTGAGGCGCTGGTGTGCTCGATCCGGAGGCGCGGGATGAAGCCGAGCTGGATCGCCTGCTGCGTCACCGAGAACGCGCCCGAGATCACCGCCTGCGACGCGATCACCGCGGCCATCGTCGCGAGGATGACGAGCGGCAGCTGGAGGCTTTCGGGGGCGAGATTGTAGAACGGACTGACCAGCGCGGCCTGGCCATCACGGAACAGCAGCGCGCCCTGCCCCATGTAATTCAGAATCAGCGCGGGGAGCACGAAGAACAGCCATGACAGGCCGATCGGCTTGCGCCCGAAATGCCCCATGTCCGCATACAGTGCCTCGGCGCCGGTGACCGCGAGCACGACCGAGCCAAGTGCCAGGAATGCCCGCTCCGGATCGATGATGAAGAACTCGACCGCGTAATGCGGCGACAGCGCCCAGAGGACGCCAGGGGTCTGGACGATGCTGAGGATACCGAGCACCGCGATGACGCTGAAATACACCAGCATGATCGGGCCAAAGACGAGTCCGATGCGCGCGGTTCCGCTCTTCTGGACCCAGAACAGCGCGATCAGGATGACGATCACGATCGGCAGCACCAGGCCGGCAAAGGCGGGCGCGGCGACGGCCAGGCCCTCGACCGCCGACAGCACCGACACTGCGGGCGTGATCATGCTGTCGCCGTAGAACAAAGCGGTCGCGAACACGCCGAGCAGGATGATGCCCTTGCTCCAGCGCTTTGTCTTGGTCTTGCCCGAGACGAGCGCGAGCAATGCGAGGCTACCGCCCTCGCCCTTGTTGTCGGCGCGCATGATGATGATGACGTATTTGACCGTCACGACGATCATCATCGACCAGAACATCAGGCTGATGACGCCCATGATGTGCGCCGCGTCGAGCGCAAGCTTGTGGTGGCCGGCGAAGGTCTCGCGGAAGGCGTAGAGCGGGCTGGTGCCGATATCGCCGAAGACGATGCCGATCGCCCCGAAGGCGAGCTTCAGCATGCCGTCGGAATGGTGATGTCCCGTCTCGAGATCGAGATTGGCGGGTGGCACGGTCGAGGCCGCGGCTGTCTGGTCGACGCTCACTGGACGGTGAATCGACCCGGAAGTGCAGCAATCTTCATCGAATTTCCGATTTCACCCTGTGCCCCAAGCGCGCGCATTTAGCATGAGGGGTAGAGGGCGGCAACGGCGGGGCGCTAGCGTAGATTAACCGAGGCTGATCGTGGCGCGCAGAGAGAGGTGTCGACACTCTACTCCCTTCCCTGGAAGGGAGGGGAGAAGGGTCGCTGGCATCTAGCGGGTGACGACTTCGCGGATCACGAAATGCGACGCCAGCCGCGTCACGCCCGGCAGTTGCGAAAGCGTCTCACGGTGGATGCGTTCGAACGTCTCGCCGTGACGGATTTCGACGTGGAGCATGTAATCCGCCTCGCCACTCATCAAAAAGCACTGCACCACCTGCGGGCAGTCGACGATCTCCGCCTCGAATGCCGCCATCGTCTCCTTGCGCTGGTCGCGGAGCGTGACGTTGACGAGGACGATGCTCGGATCGCCGCGAGCCGCGCGCGACAATACCGCACGGTAGCCGGTGATCGCGCCGCTCTCCCGCAGTTGCGCGACACGCCGATGCGCGGCGCTCGCCGAGAGGCCGACCGCGTCGCCGAGCTCTGCGCTAGTCAGGTCGGAATTGGCAGCGAGCAGGTCGAGTATCCTGCGTTCGATCGTGATGCTCAAGATTTTCTCGTTTCGACGGCGAAGGATGCACGTATCTTGCAAACGCGCTATCGTATCGAAACGAGTTTGCGAACCCTTCCCGTCCAAGGCGCGCTAGTATCGCGCAAACGATAATGGAGTGGAATCAATGCGCGTCGGTGTCCCCAAGGAAATCAAGAACCACGAATATCGCGTCGGCCTGACCCCGCCATCGGTCGCCGAACTGCTCGCGGCCGGTCACGAAGTCGTGGTCGAGACGCAGGCCGGATCGGGCATCGATTTCGAGGACCAGGATTATATCGACGCGGGCGCGACGATCCTGCCGACCGCCGCCGCGGTGTTCGCCGGCGCCGACATGATCGTGAAGGTCAAGGAGCCGCAGCCGGGCGAGATCGCGATGCTCGAACCGCGCCACCTGCTGTTCACCTACCTCCACCTCGCCGCCGACAAACCGCAGGCCGAGGGGCTGATGAAGTCCGGCGCGACCTGCATCGCGTACGAGACGGTCACCGACAATCGCCGCGGGCTGCCGTTGCTCAAGCCGATGTCCGAGGTCGCGGGCCGCATGTCGGTGCAGGTCGGCGCGCATTATCTCGAAAAGGAGCAGGGCGGACGTGGCGTCCTGCTCGGCGGCGTCCCCGGTGTTGCACCTGCCAAAGTCGCGATCCTCGGCGGCGGCGTCTCGGGCGTCAACGCCGCGCAGATGGCGGTCGGCATGCGCGCCGACGTGACGATCTACGACATCTCGAACGATCGGCTGGCCGAACTCGACATGTTCTTCTCCAGCCAGATCAAGACCGCCTACGCCTCGAAGGCTGCGATCGCAGCAGCGGTCAAGAACGCGCATCTGGTGATCGGCGCGGTACTCGTGCCGGGGGCCGCTGCGCCGAAGCTCGTCACCCGCGAGATGCTGAAGACGATGAAGCGCGGCTCGGTGCTGGTCGACATCGCGATCGATCAGGGCGGGTGCTTCGAGACGTCGCATGCCACGACGCACGAGGACCCGGTGTTCGAGGTCGACGGCGTGATCCATTACTGCGTCGCCAACATGCCAGGCGCAGTCGCGCGGACCTCGGCGTTCGCGCTGAACAACGCGACGCTGCCGTTCGCGTTGAAGCTGGCCAATCTGGGTGCGGAGGCGGCGATGAAGGCCGACCCGCATCTCGCCAACGGGCTGAACGTCTACAAGGGCAAGATCGCGTACAAGGCGGTCGCGGATGATCTAGGTTTACCTTACGAAGCTTGGGCCGGCTGATAGGGAACGGATACGGAACATGGGTGTTGGACAGGGGAAAGGAATTTCCAATGTCCGACACCCCGAACCCCAAGTCCGAACCGTTCTCGAACGCCGAGAAGGACCCCGACGACTGGACCACCGGCGACGAGAAGATGACCGGTGCGCAGGCGAGCTACCTCAAGACGCTGTCCGAGGAAGCGCACGAGGAATTCGACGAGACGCTGACCAAGGCGGATGCGTCGAAGAAGATCGACGAACTGCAGTCGAAGACCGGCCGGGGTCAGTAAGCCTTCATCCCGTCATCCCGACGTAAGTCAGGATGACGGGATTATTGGCGCGGCGTTTCAGCGTCCTGAGCAGCAAGCAATCGGTCGAGCAACGCCAGTCGAACTGCTATCTCACCGCGATACGAGATATCCGATGGGGTTAGCGCCAAAGCCTTCGCCCAATATGGCCGAGCCTTCGCAAACTCCCCTGCTCGGACATACGCCAGCCCCAGAAAGAACGGCGGCGCCGGATGCTTCGGGGCTAGTCGCGTCGCCTGTTGAAACGCGAACAGCGCCGGCGGGGAAACCTGGTTCGCATCGTGTGCGGACAGCGCGTTAGCGAGTCCGGTCCATAACACCACGCTCTTCGGCGCGATCCGAATCCCGCCTAGCAACACCTGCACCGCCGCACGGCGATCGCCGATCCGCGTCATCGCGTCCGCCGCCACCAGATACGCAGCCGCTCCGGTGTACCGCTCCAGCATCTGATCGCGCAGTTCTAGCATCGCGCCATCGTCGGGCGTCGCTGCGAGACCGGTCGTGACGGGGTGCCCAACGAGCCCCGGCTGCCCCTGCAACGCGTAACCCGCCGCGCCCAGCATCAACGCCGATGCAACCATCGTCCACAGCAGTCGATCGACCTTCAGCACTGCGAGCAGCGCGAAGACGCCCGCACCGATCGCGGCAAGCCATACCCAGCCCATCAGCGTGTCCTTCGCCGGAAACTCGACCGCGCGATCCAGCCGCCGACGCCGAGCAGCAGGATCGGCGCGAGCCACAGCGGCCAGGTCAGCCCCGACAGCGGCGGATCATAGGTCACATAGTCACCGTAGCGGGCGATCAGCCAGTCGCGAATCGACGCGGGCTTCTCGCCGCGTTCGATCCGTTCGCGGACCAGCGCCCGCATGTCGGCCGCCATGTCGGCATCGCTGTCGGCGATCGACTGGCCCTGGCAGACAAGGCACCGCAGCGTCTCCATGAGCGCGCGCGCGGAGGCTTCTTTGGTCGGGTCGGCGAGTTGAACGTTGGCATAATGCGCGGGCGGCGTGACAGGTTGGGCGACGGCCGGCGAAGCGCAAAGCAACAGCGCCGCAAACAGCTCCCCTCCCGCAAGCGAAAGGGGCCGGGGGAGGGCATGACGCGAACGCGCGGATGCCCCTGAGAAGAAAACCCCTCCCCTAACCCCTCCCGCAAGCGGGAGGGGAATGAAGTGCGAGTTCCTCATCGCGCATCCTTCACAGCCTGGGCGATCTCGGCGACATTCTCCGGCCGGATGTCGCCGATGATCTGCTTCACGACGATCCCGCGGCCGTCGATCACGAACGTCTCCGGCACGCCCGACGAGCCCAGCGCCAATTGCACCTGGCTGGCCCGATCGCTGCCGATCCGCTCGTACGGATCGCCGTTGCGTCGGAGGAACCCGGCAATCGCCGGCGCGGTGTCGCGGATCGCGATCGCGTCGATCGGGATACCCATCGTCTTCAGCCGCATGAGATGCGGGGCCTCGGCGATGCAGGGCACGCACCAGCTGGCGAACACGTTGAGCAGCCGCGGCTGACCGCCCTTGAACGACGCGCTGGTCAGCCCC
>JAJNQF010000201.1 GCA_021154945.1 Sphingomonas sp. | reverse complement strand
GGGGGTGGGTCGGTCTGGGGCGGGCACGCCGACAGCCAACCGGCCGACCCACCCCCAGCCCCTCCCTTCCAGGGAGGGGAGCGAGACAGTGTCAGCCAGCCTTGGCGACGCCGACCATCGCCGGGCGCAGCAGGCGGTCCTTGATCATGTAGCCGACCTGCATCTCCTGGACGATCGTGCCCGGCGGCTGGTCGCTCGGGATTTCCATCATCGCCTGGTGCTTGTTCGGGTCGAGCATTTGGCCCTCCGCGGCGATCTTGGTGATGCCGTGGCGCTGGAACACGCTCTCCAGCTCGCGACCGGTCGCTTCGAGGCCGGTAACGAGCCCCTTCATCTTCTCGTCCGAACGCAGCTCCGCCGGGATCGCCGACAGCCCGCGCGCGAGGTTGTCGGCAACCGACAGCACGTCGCGCGCGAACGCCGTCGCGGCATAGGCGCGCGCGTCCTGCGCTTCCTTCTCGGCGCGGCGGCGGACGTTCTGGATCTCGGCCTGCGCATACAGGACGTTCTGCTTGGCTTCGGCGAGCTGGTTCTCGAGCTCGGCGACGCGGTCGTTCGCGGCCACTTCCGGCGCGTCTTCAGCGGTTTCTTCGCGCAGGTCTGCAGGCGTGTTCTGGTCGATCT
Source organism: Sphingomonas sp. (assembly GCA_021154945.1). Taxonomy (GTDB): domain Bacteria; phylum Pseudomonadota; class Alphaproteobacteria; order Sphingomonadales; family Sphingomonadaceae; genus Sphingomonas. The sequence continues at coordinate 6,106 of JAJNQF010000201.1, read as the reverse complement.
CGGACATTGCTTTCCCTATAAAATTGGCCGGCTCAACCCATCAACCGGGCGAGCGTTGCAGCCGTGAAATCCACCATGGGCACGACGCGCGCATAGTTCAACCGCGTCGGGCCGATCACGCCGACCACGCCGACCACCCGTCCGTCCAGCCCGCGGAACGGTCGCGCGATCACCGAAGACCCTGACAACGCGAACAATTTGGTCTCCGCACCGATGAAAATCCGGGTCGAATCGCCCGCCCGCGCACTGTCGAGAAGCGATGCGACTTCCTGCTTTCCCTCGAGATCGTCGAGCAGGTCGCGGACCCGGTCGAGATCGGCGGCGGCGGCGGCATCGATCAGCCGCCCCTGCCCGCGCACGATCAGCACCGGGCGACGGTCCGCATCCTCGCTCCACACCGCGATCCCGCGCTCGACCAGCGTCCGCGCCGCACCGTCCAGTGCCGCCTGCCCGTCCGTCAGCTCACGCTCGATCCGGCCCCGCGCCTCGGCCAGCGTCAGGCCGCCAAGTGTCGCCGACATGTAATTGCCCGCCTCGATCAACGCGGATGCCGACATGCCCTTGGGCAGCGAGATCACGCGATTCTCGACCGAGCCGTCCTCGCTGACCAGCACCGCCAGCGCCTGCTCCGGCGACAGCGCGACGAACGCGATCTGGCGGAGTTTCAGCTCGCGCTTGGGCACCATCACCAGTCCCGCACAGGCTGAGAGTCCCGACAGCGCGAGCGTGGTCGCGGCGAGCGCCTCCTCGACCGGGCCACCGACGCCGGCGCGCGCCTCGATCGTCTGGCGTTCCTCGATCGACGGCTCCATCGCCTGCATCATACCGTCGACAAACAGTCGAAGCCCCCGGTCGGTCGGCATCCGGCCGGCGCTGGTATGCGGGCTGGCGAGCAGGCCGAGACCTTCGAGTTCGCCCATCACACCGCGTATCGAGGCGGGCGAAAGGCTGAGGCCGGTCAGCTGCGCGATCGTCTTCGACCCGACCGGCGTGCCGCTAGCGAGATAGCTGTCGACCACCGCACGAAAAATGTCGCGCGCGCGATCGGTCAGTTCGGTGACGGGGGGCGTGGCCATCGCTTTGATCTAGGGCGGATCGACGGGCGGACAAAGGGGGGAATGCACCCTCTCCACCCGTCATCCTGACGAAAGTCAGGACCCAGGGTAACCGAACGGTGTCCCGCGTGGCTCTGGGTCCTGACTTTCGTCAGGATGACGGCGGTGGTTGGACTGGCGAGCACGGAAACGAAAGGCTAGGCAGCGGGCAACCACTCACTTCCGTTAGGACACCGACTATGCGCCCATCCGGCCGCGCCCCAGACCAGATGCGTGCGATCACGATCGAGCCGCGCTTCACCAAGCATGCCGAAGGCTCCGTCCTGATCGGCTTCGGCGACACCAAAGTGCTCGTCACCGCCAGCGTCGAGGAGAAGGTCCCGCCGTTCATGCGCGGCAAGGGCGAAGGCTGGGTGACCGCCGAATACGGCATGCTCCCGCGCGCCACCAACACGCGCAACAACCGCGAGGCCGCCAAGGGCAAGCAGTCGGGCCGCACGCAGGAAATCCAGCGCCTGATCGGGCGGTCGCTCCGCGCGGTCGTCGACCTGAAGCTGCTCGGCGAGCGCCAGATCGTGATCGACTGCGACGTGATCCAGGCGGACGGCGGCACGCGCACCGCGTCGATCTCCGGCGGCTGGGTCGCGCTCAGGCTCGCGATCGACGGGCTGCTCGCCAGCGGCAAGCTCACCGCCGACCCGCTGACGCAGAAGGTCGCGGCGATCAGCTGCGGCATCTACCAGGGTAATCCGGTGCTCGACCTAGACTATATCGAGGATTCGGGCGCGGACGCGGATGCGAACTTCGTTTTGCTGGAGAACGGCAACATCGCCGAGGCACAGGCGACCGCCGAGGGCGCGACGTATGACGAGGAAGCGCTGCTCCGCCTGCTCCGCCTCGCGCGGATCGGCTGCACGGACATCTTCGCGGCCCAGGCCAAGGCAGTCGCCAAGTGAGCGGCGAGGGCAAGGAGCCGCAGGCGATCCGCAAGCTCGCACCGGGCAAGCTGGTCATCGCCAGCCACAACAAGGGCAAGGTGCGCGAGATCGCCGCGTTGCTCGAAGGACGGGGCCTCGAAGTCGTCTCGGCCGCCGAGCTCGACCTGCCGGAACCGATCGAGACGGGCACCACCTTCTTCGCGAACGCCGAACTGAAGGCACGCTCGGCGGCGGACCTGTCGGGCTACCCCGCGCTCGCCGACGATAGCGGGCTCTGCGTCGATGCGCTGGGTGGTGACCCGGGCGTCTACACGGCGGATTGGGCGGAAACCCCGAACGGTCGCGACTGGATGATGGCGATGCAAAAGGTCGAGGACGCGGTCGTCGCCAAGGGTCCGGACGCAACGCGCGGCGCGCATTTCGTCAGCGTGCTCGCGCTCGCATGGCCCGATGGTCACGTCGAATGGTTCGAGGGCCGTGCCGAGGGTACGCTGACCTGGCCGCCGCGCGGCAATGTCGGCTTCGGCTACGATCCCGTCTTCGTGCCGCTCGGCTACGACCAGACCTACGCCGAACTCCCGCACGAAACGAAGAACGCGATCAGCCACCGCAACGAGGCATTCAAGCTGCTCGAAGCCGCGGTGTTCTGATTTGTATCGATCCTCCCCCGCCAGGGGGAGGATCGCAAAATCCCGAGCGTCGCTCAAACGGCGATCAGCTGCTTCCTGGGCCAATTCACCGCCGGCAAGGCCTCGAACGCCGGTTTCGCCAGCAGATACCCCTGGATGTACCGCACGCCCAGCGCCCGCAGAGCGTCGTACTCGCCCTCGGTCTCGACCCCCTCGGCGATCACCGAGATCCCCAACCCCGCACACATCCGCAGCATCCCCTCGACGATCATCCGCCGCGGGAGGCTCGTGTCGATGTCGCGGATAAGCTCCATGTCGAGCTTGATGATGTCCGGCTGGAACCGCGCGAGCAGGTTCAATCCCGCATGTCCCGCCCCGAAATCGTCGAGCGCGGTGCCGAAGCCCATCTTCTGATACGTGGCGATGATGTTCGCGACATGCGCGGGATCGAGCATCTCCTCGTTCTCGGTGAACTCGAAGATCAGCCGGTCGGTCGGCATCCCCACCGCGCCCGCGGTCTTCAGCGTCAACTGGATGCACGCCGCCGGCGAATACACCGCGTTCGGGAGGAAGTTGATCGACAGCCGCGCGGGCGTATCGAGCAGCCCGGCCTTCACCGACGCCTCGATCGCGCGAACTCGGCATTGCTGGTCGAACGCATACAGGTTGGCCGCATCGACCTGGCCCAGCACGCTCGCCGCCGACTGCCCCTCGGGACCGCGCACCAGCGCTTCGTATGCGAAGACCGTCTCCGTCTCGACGTCGACGATCGGCTGGAACGCCATCGAAAAGTCGAACGACAGGCCGGCGCCGTCACGACATCCGACGCAACCGATACGGGGGACATCGGGTTGGGGTACTGGTTTCATTAAAGTAGGTTAGGCGGAAACCACTTAAGAAAGTACCACTGTCCCGAAACTACCGGCTTGCTCCAGATCAATATGCGCGTTCGCCGAAGACGTTGCCGGGCGGCGAATAGCGGCACACCAGATAATCGTCGGTCTTGTTGCTCGCCATCGCGCAGCCAACCTGCGTCGAGCCGCGCCAGACGATCTGCGTGTAGTGCGCGACGTCGTCGACCTTGCCGGTGCGGCTGAACCCGGGGGTCGGCATGTTGATGAAGTCGCGCTTCTCGGCGACCCAGTGGCCGATCATCTCGGGATAGGCATAGGCATAGCGCGTGCCGGTCCACAAATTCTCGCCCTCGCGGCTCATGCCCTGAGGCTGCGGGGCGTGCGCGAATTTCCGCGTGCGCGCCATTTCCTCGGCATAGGCGCGCGCGGTGGTCGCCAGCGTATCGCTCCAGGTTAGCGGCGCCACGCCCACCGCGGCGCGCGCGGCATTGTGGCCGTCGATCATCGCTGCCTTGAGCAGGCTCGCACCACGCGGGGCCGGCGCCATCGATTCGCGCGGCTCGACGACTCGCTCGGGCCCCTGCGCGCAACCTGCCAGCAACAACGCCCCGGCGATCGCCAAACCCATCCGTGCCGTCATTGCGCTTCCTTCGGCCGCCCCGTGCGACCATATGCGCGAGATAATGCCCGTCTTCGAAACACCAAGCCCCAGCCCCCATCAAGCGGGCGATCTCGCGCTCTACGTCCATTGGCCGTTCTGCGTGTCGAAATGCCCGTATTGCGACTTCAACAGCCATGTCCGCGACGAGGTGGACCAGGCAGCCTGGCGCGCCGCGCTGCTGACCGACCTCGCCCATGAAGCGCGCGTGCTGCCGGGACGGAAGTTGCAGTCGATCTTCTTCGGTGGTGGCACGCCGTCGCTGATGCCGCCCGAGACCGTCGCGGCCGTGCTGAATGCGGCGGAGACGGCGTGGGGGTTCGCCGAGGGGATTGAGATCACGCTGGAGGCGAACCCGTCCTCGGTCGAGGCCGCAAGGTTCGCCGATCTGGCCAGCGCAGGCGTGAACCGGGTGTCGCTCGGGCTGCAATCCCTCGACGATCAGGCGCTGAAGTTCCTCGGCCGCGCGCATGACGTGAACGAGGGCCAAGCCGCGCTCGCGACCGCGCAGAGCGTCTTTCCCCGCGTCAGTTTCGACCTGATCTATGCGCTCCCCGGCCAGCGGCTCGACGATTGGCGTGCCGAGCTCGCCCGCGCGCTGAGCCTGGGGACGGAACATCTCTCGCTGTATCAGCTGACGATCGAGGCCGGCACGCGGTTCGCGACCGAGGCGCTCGCGGGGCGGATCGTGATCCCGGACGGCGACTCGGCGGCGGACCTGTTCGAGGCGACGCGTGCCGACACCGCCGCGGCCGGCTTGCCCGCATACGAGACGTCGAACCACGCGCGCCCGGGGTCGGAGAGCCGCCACAACCTCGCTTACTGGCGGTACCAGGATTATGCCGGGATCGGGCCGGGTGCGCATGGCCGGCGCGGCGGGTTGGCGACGGTGCGGCGCAAGAAGCCGGAGAACTGGCTGTCGGCGATCGAGCGGAATGGCCACGGGATGGAAGTCGAGGATCCGCTGACGCCCTCCACGCGGGCCACCGAGGCGTTGCTGATGGGGTTGCGGCTGGCCGAAGGGGTCGATCTGGACCGGATTACCGCGCTGAACGCGGGTGTGGTCCCGGTGGACTTGGCGGCCGTGGCGCGGCTCGAAAACCTCGGACTGATCGCACACACGCCGGGGCGTCTGCGAGTCACCGAAGCCGGCGCGCTCTTGCTCGACGCAATCCTACCGGAAATAGTCACCGCCTAGGCGGCTGCCTTACTCTTCCCCCTCCCTGAAAGGGAGGGGTTGGGGGTGGGTAGGCCAGTTGGCTATCGATGCACCCGCCCCAAACCGACCCACCCCCTACCCCTCCCTTCCAGGGAGGGGCGAAGATGCTACTTCCCGAACCCAGCCGGCGCGGGCGAGACTACCGTCGTCGTGCCGCCACGGATTTCCTTCACCTCGAGCGCACGCTCGGCAACATTGTCCTTGCCGAAGCGGAACGCGCCATCGATGCCCGCAAAGCCATCGCTCTTCCCCCCTCCCTGAAAGGGAGGGGTCGGGGGTGGGTAGGCCAGTTGGCTATCGATGCACCCGCCCCAAACCAACCCACCCCCTACCCCTCCCTTCCAGGGAGGGGGGAAGATGCTACTTCCCGAACCCAGCCGGCGCGGGCGAGACTACCGTCGTCGTGCCGCCACGGATTTCCTTCACCTCGAGCGCACGCTCGGCAACATTGTCCTTGCCGAAGCGGAACGCGCCGTCGATGCCGGCAAAGCCGTCGCCGTCGCGCAGGCGGTTGACCGGGAACGGCGTGCCGGGCTTCCAATCGCGGGCGATGCGAACGGTCAGCAGGACCGAATCATAGCCGAGGCTCGACAGGCGGTAAGGCCCCGCCCCGAACCGAGCACGGTATTTGGCGGCGTATTGACGGTACAGGGTGTCCGAGACGCTGGCGTACCACGCACCCGACAGCGCAGGCTTCGCGGCAATGCCCGAGTCCGAATTCCAGAGTTCGGTGCCGAGGATGCGCGTCGACGC
>JAJNQF010000383.1 GCA_021154945.1 Sphingomonas sp. | reverse complement strand
TTGACCGCTCGCACCCTCCCGCCAGACCTCGAACACGAGCCCGCCGCCGGGGGCCGCTTCGCCCGCGCCATAATCGCGCAGTTTCCAGTCGAGCCCGAGCAGCCCGGCGAGCATCGTCACCGTGCCGTCGTGCCCGCTGAGGACGACGATCTTCTCCGCGTCGCCGATCGGGTCGGCCAAGGCGGTCGCGCCGGCACCGCGCTGGAGCGTGGCGAGCAGCCGCATCGCGATGTAGCTGCTGGTCTGGCGTCCGACCTCCGGGGTGCGGGTGCGCAGGTCGATGCCCGCACCGTGCACGATCAGCGCCTTGCCGATCGTCGCCGCATCGATCCCGCGCCATCCGGGGAAGGCGAGCCCATCGGCATAGGCCATCACCAGGCTCTCGGCGATCCCGGCGACCTGCAGGCTGGGGGACGTCAGGTCCGGTTTGCCATTGTCGATCCGCATCGCGACGGGCGTATCGCCGAGCCGGCGTTGCACTTTGCTCCGCTCGCCCGCCGAGCATGGGACGCGGCGACATTGCAGCAACAGCGCCTCGAACCGATCGCGATCGGGGCCCTGCCGCGCGTCCCATGCGGCGAGGTCGCCGTCGACCCGCGCGGATATCGCCGCCAGCATCCGCTGCGGATCGAGTGGCGCGAGCGGTGTCTGCGGTGCCTCGAACAGCGGATCGGGGGCCGCGGCGGACTGGTGGATCGTCGCCGCGCACCCCGGCGTCAGGCCGGCGGCGAGTGCGGTCGCGGTCGCCTCGGTCCGCTGCGTATGGTTCGCCCAGTAATAGACCGCGCAGTCGTTTGCGCCGAGCAGCCCCAGCTGTCGGTAATGCACGCGGTACCACCCGCCGAGCATCGTCACGAGCGTCGCGCCATTGGCGGTCAGATGGCCCGGCGGCACCGCGAACTTCGGCCATGCGCGGCGGCTGTACCGGCCGAGTTCCTCCGGGCTCGACATCGCGCTGCGAACGCCATGCCGCATGACGATGACCACGCGTTCAAGCTTGTCCTGTGGCGCCGGTGGCGTGGTCTGCGCACCCCCAATGGTCGAGGTGACCAGTGCGAAGCCGGCCGCGATCAATCCAATCCGCATCAGAACTTCGCCCTTACGCCGGCCGTGAACGTGCGCCCGTAATCGGTATAGCCCGCGAACTGGTTGTCGCGGACATATTGCCACTGGACGCCGCCCGCGACGTTCATCCCTTGCACGACGAAGGTGACGTTCGGCGTGACCTTGTACGACATGTCGAAATCGAGGCTCCCAAACGCGCTGTCGTTGTTGGCGGCAAGCCCCGCCCCGCCGACATCGCGCAGCACGTTGCCGCGCCAGCTATAGCTGACGCGCGCGCCGACGCGCTCCTTCTCGTAGAACGCGGTCAGGTTGAAGCTGTCCTTGGCGACGTCGACCAGCGCGTCGCGGAACGTACCGCCCGTCGCCAGCGCATAGGTGCCGCCGGTCGCGGTGTGCGTGTAGTTCGCCTGCGCGCCGAGACCGTCAAACGGCGCGGGCAGCATCTTGAACAACTGCTGGTACGCGATCTCCACGCCCGCGACATAGGCGTCGCCGCCGTTCTTGGGCGCGGTCAGGCGATAGGTTTGCCCGTCGAGGACGAAGTCGCGCGTCTGCTGGAACACGAAGGTGGTGATGTCCTTGTAGAACACGCCGCCGACCAGCGCGCTGCCGGGCGCGAAATACCATTCGACCGTGCCGTCATATTGCCATGCCTCGAACGGCTTGAGCTCGGGGTTGCCGCCGACCGCGGTGAGGACCGTCGGGCTCGAATTGATCGTCAGGCGCGGGGCCAGATCGGCGAGCGACGGGCGGGTGATCACCTTCGACGCGGCGAAGCGCATCTGCAATTTGGGGGTGAACTCGGCGACCAGATTGAGCGAGGGGAGGAAATTGTCGTAAGTCTTCTCGTAGCTGACCGGCAACGCGACCTTGCCGTTATCGGCATAGCCCGACGAGGTCTGGCGCGTCCGGGCATAGCGCACGCCGACGTCGCCGCGCACCGCGATGCCGCCGATCGGGAACGCGAAGTCGGCCATGCCGTAGCCCGCGAGGATCTCCTCGCCGATCGCATAGCTGTTGCGCAGATCGCCGCGCGCGAGCGGGGCGGCGAGCAATGCCTCCTTGCCGGTGGCGGCGGCGAGGAACTTGGCGGGATCGGGCATCGCCCAGGTCGTCGGCAGCTCGCCCTTCGCACCGTCGAGGAAATCGTCGACCGGGAACGGCACGAAATAGCTCGCGTCGAAATACTTGCCGGCGATGCCGCTCGTGAAGTTGATGTCGCGGCGATTATACGCGCGCGTCCGCTTCTGGTATTTTGCACCGGCGTGCAGCGCGCTGAAGACGCCGCTCAGGTCGCGCGTGATGTCGAGCTTTGCGGCGCGCTCGCGGTCCTTGGAGTCGTTGACGCGGTATTCGATCCGCCGTCCGGGCAGCAGCGCCGGGTTCGACAGGTCGGCGTTCAGCAGCGTCACGTTGGGCAGCCGGTCGCCCGCCTTGCCGAAGTCGAACGTCGTCGCGCCGACCGTCCCGAGCAGGCGGGTGCGATAGATCGGCTCCGGCGTGTTCGAATAGGCCTGGCCGATGCTGCCATCCGCGGCGATCGTCCAGCCATCCGCCTGCCACCGGGCGTTCGTGCCGACCAGCCAGTTCTTATATTGCAGCACGGACGTCTCGCGACCGATCTGCGTCGTCGAGGCGGTCGTCGTCGCGCCGGTCAGCACACCGTTCTCTATCACCGCGCTGCCCGGTACGATCCCGCGCGGCAGGCCGACGCCATCCGCCGCCGAATAGGTCAGCTCGTCATAGGCGACGTTCAAGCGGCTCCACAGCCCGTCGACGTTCAGCTCGAACCGGTCGTCCGGCTTCCACTGCACCGCGCCGTTGAGACCGATCCGGTCGCGCTTCTCGCGTTCGAGCGTCGGGCGGATCGCGGTGGGGATCAGGATCGTCGCGCTGTCGAGCGAACCGTTGCCGTCGGTATCGATCTTGCCGTCGGCCCAGCCGACGCCGGTGATGCGGTCCTGTCGCGTCGTGCGTTCGTCATAGACGCCCGCGATCAGTGCGCCGAATTTGCCGTCGGGGCTCGCCCAGCTGACCATCCCCGACAGGCGTGGATCGACCGCATCGGCCAGCCGCGGCGAACTGGCCGTCGCCGACAACGACAGCACCGGCTTCTTCAGATCGAGCGGGCGGAAGGTGCGCAGGTTGATCGTCCCGCCGATGCCGCCTTCGTCCAGGCTGGCGCGCGGGCTCTTGATCACCTCGACTGCGGACATCAGCTCGGACGGCAGCGTATCGAAGCGGAACTGGCGACCGCTCTGGCCGCTGTCGCGGACGTTCTCGTTCACCGCGACCGAGCGGTCGTTGAGCGTCACCACCTGGAAATTGGCGCCGAGCCCGCGGATGCGGACGAACACGCCTTCGCCGCGATCACGGACGATCGACACGCCGGGGACGCGCTGGAGCGCCTCGGCGATGTTCTGCGCGGGGAACTTGCCGATGTCCTCGGCCTTGACGACGTCGATGACGTTGGTCGCCTGGCGCTTCTGCGCAAGCGCGCCGGTCAGGCTGCTGGCATAGCCGGTGACGACGATCTCGGCGCCATCATCCTGCGCTGCGTCAGGTGCCGCGGCTTGCGGCGCGGAACCGATGATCGCGCCCGACACGAGCAGCGCGCCATTGGCTTCGCGACGCACGGTGAGCCGCGTGCCGCTAATCAGGCGCTCGACCGCAGCCTGCGGGGCCATCGTGCCGCGAAGCGCGGGGGCGGTCATTCCGGCGACCGCGGCGGGCGTGAACAGGATGTCGGTGCCGCTCTGCCGGGCGAGCGCTTCGAGCGCCTTGCCGAGCGGCTGCGCGGCGAGGTTCACGGTGACGCGCGCCTGCGCGGTGGCAGCGGTGGTGAGAAAGGCGGTCGACAGCGCAGCAACGGCGGCGCCCAGCACGAACGATCGGCGCAGGCGCCGGCGATTGGTGATCACGGTGTTCATCCCCCCAAGGAAGGCGGCGATGATGCCGCACCTCCTCGACGGGCGAGGATCGATCTACCCCACCCCCACCCCACGGCGAATTGCGGCGAACTGCGACGAACCGCGGCGAAATTTATCCGCCGAGCAGGACCGCGCCTTCCATCGTCCGCACCCGCAACGCGAGCAGCGCCGCGAGCGACCGGCCCAGCGCGACATTGTCGCCCATCCGGTACATCCCGCTGACGCGCAATCCGGCGGCGGCCGGGTCGGCGATCACCAGCCGCGTCGCGCTGTAGCGGTTGGCCTCCTCGGCGACCGTCGCCAGCGTATCGTCGTGGAACGCCGCACGCCCGCTGGTCCAGGCCTGCGTCGCGGCAAGGTCGGGGCGATCGATCCGGCCCGCGCGCAGCCGCTCGCCACCGGTCAGCCGTCGCGCTGCGCCGGTCGTCGTCACCGCCGCGCTGCCCTCGATCGCGGTCACCGCCACCCGGTCGTCCCGGTCGCGGCGCAGGTCGAACCGGCCTGCCGCCGCGGTCATGTCACCGGCCCCCGCGTCGATCGTGAACGGGGTCGTCAGCGGCGCCACGGTCAGGTCGACCCGACCGCGCGCGAGCCAGAGCCGCCGCCGCTCGGGCGTTGCGATCACGCGCACGCGGGTCGCCGCATCGAGCAGCAGCGACGAGCCGTCTTGCAGCCCGATCCGCCGCTGTTCGCCGATCCCCGTCTCGTACGGCGTCGCCGCATAGGCCGCCTGGAACGCAAACGTGCCGCCGGCCGTCGTCGCGGACAGCGCCACCAGCCCGGCGATCGCCCGGCGCCGCGTCACCGGCGCCCGCGACGGTGACGTCCCCGGCACCATGTCCCACAGATCGGTGGCACGCTCGAACCGCGCGGCATGATCGGGGTTCGCGGCGAGCCAGCACCGGAAGTCCGCCGCATCGCGCGGCGTCGCGTCGTCGGCATTGAGCCGCGCGATCCAGTCGGCGGCGGTTGGGTTGCTGGCTGCCCGGTTCGCATCGAAGCTGTTCGAGGGACGGCGGCCGGGCATCGCGAAACTTACCAACCCTCCGTCCAATCGGCCAAGAACGTCATCGCCTTGGCCATGTGCTTCTCGACCGCGCCCTGGCTTATGTCCAGCCGCTCGGCAATCTCGCGATATTTATACCCGTCGAGCCGCTGCATCAGGAATATCTCGCGGGTCCGGGGCGTCAGCCGATCGATACCCTCGCGGACCCGCGCCAGCCGCGCCTTGGCGATCATCACCTCGTCCTGGATCGGTGCGGGATCGCGCAGCCAGTCGATCGCCTCGACCGGCTCGCAAGACCCGCGCACCGCCTCCCGGCGGAACGCGTCGCGCCCCCGGTTGACCGCGGCGTGAACCAGGAACGCCTCGTCGTTGCGCGGCGCGGTCGCCAGCCCCGCCATGCTGACATAGGCATCGTGGAGCAAATCCTCGCCATCCGTACGCCGCGTCATCCGCTCGACCTGCGCGCGCAACCGCGACCACCCCGCCCAAAGGCGGTTCGTGGCGGCATCGGGTTCCGCAAGGTTGGCCAAGGTCATGGCCCATGCGGGTATGGCCACGCCGGTACAGTTTGATGACGTCGCGACGACGGTTACATGACATCACCCCGATCCCGACGATCAGGCAGGCACCGCGCGCGCTTTGGTCGGGACTGCGGTCAGTGCAGCTTCAGTCGCGGCCGGACGATCTTGTTGACGTGGCCGACGACGATCAGCGCGCTGCCCTTGAGCCAGCCATGGATCGCGACGAGATGCATCCGGTACAGCGACAAATACACGAACCGCGCGAGCCGCCCCTCGACCGCCAGCTTGCCGCCCACGAGGTTGCCCATCAGCGTGCCGACCGTCGAGAACCGGCTGAGCGACACCAGCGACCCGTGATCCTTGTAGACGAAGGCGCGCGGCGGCTTGCCGGCCATCAGCCGGTTGAGATTGTCGAACACCGTCGATGCCATCTGGTGCGCCGCCTGCGCGCGTGGTGGCACGGGCCGATCGCGACCCGGCAGCACGCACGACGCGCAATCGCCCATCGCGAAGACGCGGTCGTCCACGCCGGTCTGGAGCGTCGGGGTCACGACGATCTGGCCACCCCGCGACAATTCGAGTCCGTCGAGCCCGCCAGGGATCGCCGCCGTCTTCACGCCCGCCGCCCAGACCTGGAGATCGGCGTCGATCCGGTCGCCATTGCCGGTCGTCATGCCGGTGCGATCCGATGCCGTGACGGGCGTATCGGTAAGGACGCGCACGCCGAGCACCTCGAGTTCGCGCTGCGCCGCCGCCGCCAGCCGCTCGGGGAGCGCGGGCAGGATGCGCGGCCCGGCCTCGATCAGCGTCACATCGAGGCGGCTGCCGTCGAACACCTCCAGGCCGTAATAGCCGAGTGCCGCGGCGGCGTTGAAGAGTTCAGCGGAAAGCTCGACGCCGGTCGCGCCGCCGCCGACGATCGCGACGCGGACGCGCGCGTTGCTGGCGGGGTCGGTGGTCATGGTACGCGACACGCGGAGGCACTGGTCGAGCAGGCGGTCGCGGAACCGGTCGGCCTGCGCCCGGCTGTCGAGGAAGGTGCAGTTCTCCACGACGCCGGGCGTGCCGAAATCATTGGTCACCGAGCCGTACGCCAACACCAGGTAATCGTAGCGGATGGCGTGCGCGGCGATCACCTCGCGGCCATCCTCGTCGAGCACCGGCGCGAGATGGACCTGGCGCGCGGTGCGGTCGATCGCGGCGAGCGCGCCATAGAAGAAGCGATAGCCCCAGCGGTGGCAATGGCTGCGATAGCCTACCTCGTCCATGTTGGCGTCGAGCGAGCCAGTCGCGACCTCGTGCAGCAACGGCTTCCAGATGTGCGTGCGGTTGCGATCGACGACGATGATGTCGTGCCGCTTGCGCCCGTAGCGCGCACCGAGCCGGGTCGCGAGTTCGAGCCCCGCCGCACCGCCGCCGACGATGACGATCTGGATCTTGGCCTTTGGATTTTGGGCCGGAGTCTGGACCGGATTTTGGGCCGTCATAGTGCAGTACCTTGGTTGGTCGGACCTCGCACGGGTCCTTTTAGCCGGGGAGCCATCGGTCCGCGAACCCGGCTCTCGCCGTATCCGAGCGCGCGTCGATCTACTCAGCCGACCGACGCGACTGTATCGGGGCTTGGCGAAGTTTGGCCGCGACGTCTACGCCGTCGGCGGTCGCTTTGCGGCAGCCAGTAGTGAAAGGGCGGCTGCCAGCGCCGCCTCGGTGATGGGCTTCGCGACCACCGCGACCGCGGTATCGGCAAAGCGCGCGGCCATCGCTTCCTGCCCGGTGACGAAGGCGCACGGAACACCCTTGGCGGTCAGCCATTCGACCGCGGACGGCCCGCTCGGTCCATCCGCGAGATCGATATCCACCAACGCGCAGTCCATGTCGTCGACCGGCGATTCCGACTGCAAGTCGACGAAGCTGTCCAGCGATCCCGCGAAGACATGGCCCAGATCCTCGATCATCTGTTCGAGATGAAAGGCGATCAGCGGGTTATCCTCGAGACAGAAGACCCGCAATCGCGCGGCCGGGGTACGCGGTTCTACACTCATCTGTGGCCAACGCGGTCGAGCGTCAGGGGTTGCGCGACAAACGCGAGACCCGCCCCGAAACGGTACACCGCAGCCCTTCCGGTGCAAACGTCATCACCGGCTTCATTCCGAACACACTGCCGAGCGCCGCCTTCAGATAGCGCGTGCCATAGCCCGTCCGGGACGGCTCGACGACCGCCGGCCCCCCTTCCTCCGTCCAGGCGATCGCCAGCGTCGCGGGCTCGTCCTCGGACAGGCTCCACGTGAACGATACGCGTCCCTCGGGCGTCGACAGGCCGCCATATTTGATCGCGTTGGTCGCGAGTTCGTGCAGGCACAAGGCGAGCGTCGTGCCCGCCTCGCGCGTCAGCATGATTTCCGGCCCCCCGGTGACGACCCGACTGAGCCCCGGCAGGCGATAAGGCTCGAACGTGAGATCGACGATCGCCGAGATCGAAACCTCTTCGTCGGCGGCGTGGAAGACCGCGGAATGGACCCGCGACAACGCCTCCAGCCGTCCCCGGAAATCGTCGGCGAACTCGGCCAGCGTGTTGGCGCCGCGATGCGTCATCTCGAAAATCGAGGCGACGCTGGCGAGGATGTTCTTCACGCGGTGGTTGAGTTCGCGGCGCAGTTCGATCTCGCGCTCGATATGATCGCGCACGTCGCGCTGCCGCAACCGCGCCAGCATCGCGGACTGGACGCCGCTGATCAGTTCGACCGGCGTGACCGGGCGCTGGTAGAAGAGCTGCCGTGCGCGCGGCCAGACGCGCGCGAGTTCGGTGCGGACGCGGATCTGGTTCGACGTCCGATCCAGCAGCACGACGATCGGCATCTCCGACCAGCTCGGTTGCGACGCCAGGTGGTCGGCGACGTTCTTCAGGATATCCGGCGTCAGCGCCTCGTGCGTCGCGACCAGCACGCCGGGCGACCTCGCCAGATAATCGTGGATCTCCGCGACATCGATGCAGACATCGACCGGGATGTCGTGCTCGACGAACAACTGCTTCAGATAGTCGGCATCACGCCGATAGGGCGCCAGGACCAGCACTTGGTCCAGCGTGGTATGATCGATCGGATCGAGTGCGCTCACGATTCCGGGAGAGGATTATACGGCACCACGGAAATCCCCGATCCCTGGATCATCAGTTCATGGACGAACAGGTCGTGCGGCCCGTGCCGTTTCTTCACCACCGTGATGTTGCGGCGCAGGCGCCCCTCATGCTCGGCGATCCGCAACAGCAGCACCGTATCGCCGAGGAAGCTCACATCGACGTCGATCCCGACATTCTGGCCGAGCAGGCCATGCTGCGCGACGATCAACATGGTCAGGACACCCGAGCGCGCCAGGTATTTCAGCAACGACTGGATATCGCGGACCGCCTTGTCGCGCTGCGGCAGCGAGTTGAGATACCCGGTGAAGCTGTCGATGACGACCACGCGGGTCTTGTCCGTCTTGACGATACTCTGGACGACCTGCGCGAACTCGCCGGGCGAAATCTCGTTGGGATTGAAGTCCTTGATGACCAGCGCGCCGTCCTTGTGGAACTTGCGCAGGTCCATGCCAAGCCCTTCAGACCGGCGGAAGAACGTCTCGAGCCGCTCCTCGAACAGGAACAGCGCGACGTTCTCGCCGCGCTTCAGCGCCGCGGTCGCGTAGAGCGAGGCCATCGTCGACTTGCCGGTGCCGGACTGGCCGATCACCAGCGTCGTGGTGCCCGATTCCTGGCCGCCGCCGAACATCGCATCGAGTGTCTCGACGCCCGATTTGATCAGCTCGGGCTTTTCGACGTCGGACGCGTCGCCGGGAATGATGCGCGGGAATACCACGACGCCCTGCCCCTCGCGGATCGCCATGTCGTGATAGCCGTCGGCGATCGGCACGCCGCGCATCTTGCTGACCTCGATCCGCCGCCGTACCGCGCCGTAATCCTCCAGCGTCTTGTCGAACCGGATCACGCCGTGCGCGATACCCTCGACCTCTTCGCCGTTCATCGCCTCGCCGTTCTGCGTATCGAGCAGCAGCGCGACGACGTTGCGCTTGGCGAGGAACGCCTTGAAGCCGATCAGCTCGCGCCGGAAGCGTGGCGTATCGCCGGTGATCAGGCGGATTTCGAGCAGCGAGTCATAGACCAGGCGGCTCGGCTTATGCTCCTCGATCGCCTTTTCGATCGCCTGCCGGGTCTCGTCGAGACGCAGTTCGGCGGTCTGGAAGATCGTCTGGTCCGCGGCGCCGTTGACCGCGTCGGAGGCCGACAGTTCCTCGACGCGGATTCCGTCCATCGTCCAGCCGTGCGACACCGCTATCGATTCCAGCTCCGCCGCGGTCTGCGACAGGCTGACATAGATGCAGCGTTCGCCGGCCTCGACGCCCGCGCGCAGGAACTGCAACGCCGCCGTCGTCTTGCCCGCACCGGGCGCGCCTTGCAGCATATACAGGTTCGAGGGCGGCAGTCCGCCGCGCAGGATCTCGTCGAGGCCCGCAACACCTGTCGCGACGGGCTTGGCAATTTTACGCTTGGTCACGACGATCTCCGGCAGTCGCGCGCTGACTGCCATAGAATGCCGGGCGCGACCAGTCGGGGTGTGAGCCGGGGTATGGAGTGTCCCCGGCCCCGCGCTGGACGATCACGCCGTCGCTGCTTCTTCCGTGCGGCGCCTGCATGCCATGGATCGCAGCACCACAACAGGTTGATTGGCCAGGATTATATTGATCGAGATCGACACGTTTCGGGAGGACATTATCGGCGCGTCGTTTCGTTGACCTGCGCCAGCGAATGGCTTTCGGAGAGAATGAACATGGCCGTGAAATTTGCAGGAACGATGAACGCGATCAATCGCGGACTGGACGCGACGAAGCCTGAAAAGGGTGCGGACATGGTGGAAGATTGGGAGGCCGCACTGGCCGATATCGACACGCCGGGCGCCAAGGGCATTTTGCGGGACCTCGCGTCGCTGCGCAAGCAGCTCGAAAAGGGCGAGCCCGACGCGGACCGGGTCCATGCCCTGCTCCACCGTCTCGGTACCGCGACGACGAAGATCGCCGACAAGGCGGACAAGTCGCAGGACAAGCTGAAGGCGCTGGGCGAAGCGTTGACCGAGGCTGGCGAAGATGCGCCGGACGAGGAAGAGGACGTCGCCGCCGCAGCGAGCCCGAAGCGCGCGCGCAAGAAGGCCTGAACGAAGGACGGGCCGGTCGATGCCGGCCCGTTCCCATCATCATCGTTCGTTGGAATGGCGGTCCTCGACCGGCGTATAATAACGCTCGATATCCCGCCCGGTCAGCGCATGCCCGCTGGACTGCTCGACCAGCGCCGCGATGTCGTCGTCGCTCTTACCGGCAGCCCGCAACTGCTCGATCTCATCGCTGATCATGTTGACGAAGGCCGGCACTGGAAAGCGTTCCTCGCCGAGCCCGAGTGCGTCCCGCAAATGCTTCTGCGCGCCCAGCGCCTCGGGAAGCGTGAATGCGATTTCGTCTGCCATTGCCACTCTCCCAAAGTAGAAAGGCTGCGACCGGAGACGATTGCCTCCAGCCGCAGCCCCGTCGATCACGAGATCAGGCGGTAACGGCCTCGGCCTTGGCGTTGATGGCGGACGTCGCCATCGCAGTCAGCTTGTCGTCGGTCGCATATTCCTCGTCGAGCGTTTCCTTGAGGATCGCTGCGATCTCGGAACGGCCGAGCTGGTTGGCCCAGGCGATCATCGTGCCGTAACGCGCGATCTCGTAATGCTCGACCGCCTGTGCCGAGGCGATCAACGCGGCGTCGAGCACCGCCTTGTCCTCGATCTCACCGGCGACTTCGTTGGCTTCCTTGATGATGCCGTCGATCGCCGGGCAGGTCACCGCCTTCGCCTTCTCGCCGAGCAGGTCGAAGATTTGCTCGAGGCGCGTAATCTGGCGCTCGGTTTCGGCGAGATGCGTGTCGAAACCCTGCTTCAGCGCAGGTGCGGTCGCCTTGGCGGCCATTTTCGGCAGCGCCTTGGCGATCTGGTTCTCGGCATAATAGACGTCCTGCAACTGGTGCAGGAACAGGTCGTCGAACGTCGCGATGTCTTTAGAAAACAGGCCCATGATACTTCCTCGCGTAGCTGCGTGTCGCGAAGCGATCCGCTCCGGTCATGCCGCAACGTCTCGCTTACCGAGGAAGTTTCGCCGAATGCGGCGACCTACCCGTGAGGCAGGACGGGCTCCCGTCTCCGCTACCCGTCGCAGCGCGCATTACCGCGTACCTTGCCGCACATATTGCAGCGGAGCCCTTCTTCGATTTTGTCCCGGCCGATCGGTCGAAAGCATCGCTCGCGCGTTGAGCCGATACGAACCGACACGGTAGAGGACGGAATTTGCCGCATTTTCTGGTTGCCGAGAGCGAGACCGCGGACGAGCGCGAGGCACGGCGCCGCCATGCCGGCAAAAGCTCCGGCGAGACATATGCCGCGACGCTCGCGCAGCTACGTCCCGATGCCGAGATCACGATCGTCGCCCCCGCGGACGACGACGCGGACCAGTTCGGTGCCGATGACCTGCGCGCATTCGATGCCGTCTTCGTCACCGGATCTCCGCTGCACGTCTATGACGATACACCGGAGGTTCGCCGCCAGTTGCGGTTCATGCGCTCGGTCTTTGCGTCGGGAACGCCATCGTTCGGATCCTGCGCCGGTCTGCAACTTGCCGTTGCCGCCGCCGGGGGCATCGTCCGCAAGATGCCCGAGCGCATCGAAGCCGGGGTCGCGCGTCGGATCACCCCGACCGAGGCCGGACGAAACCACCCGCTGCTGGCCGGACGACCCGACAGTTGGGACGCGCCTGCCATCCATGGCGACGAGGTCGAAAGCCTTCCGGAAAATGCGACGCTGTTGGCGAGCAATGCCGTCACGACGATCCAGGCCGCCGAAATACGTCACGACGGCGGCGTGTTCTGGGGCGTGCAATATCATCCCGAGCTTGCCCCGGGCGAGATCGCGGTCGCGCTGCGTCGGCAGGCCAGCGACCTTATCGAAGCCGGCCTCGCCGACACGACGGACGATGTCGAGATGCGCGCGGCACAGCTCGACACGCTGCATGATGATCCAGACCGTCGCTCGATCCATTGGTCGCTCGGCATCGACGCGCAATTCGCACAGGAATCGAACCGGCGCATCGAGCTGTCCAATTTCCTGAATCATCTTGTCGAGCCGAACGCCGGACCGCGGTCCGACCAGGACCCGGCACCCGCCGATCTATGCCCGGCCTGACGACACCCTTACCTCAACCAGGAGCCTGACAATGCCAACCACCCTCAAAGCCAAGTTCGACACGCGTCGCGAAGCCGAAATGACCGTCGAACGCCTCGTTCAGGAGCAGGGAATCGACCGCAAGGACATTCTCATCGCTACCGACGGCGGCGACAACAGCGTCGGCAGCGAGCAGGCCGGCGCGGACACGGCCGGCGAAGACCCCACCCCGCAGTCGCGGGACGACGCCGCATTGGCCGGCAAGATCGTCGTGTCGGTCGATATCGCGGACGATGCCCGCGCCGCCGAGGTCAAGGCAGCGTTCAACGAATTCGACGCCAGCGACGTTCAGGGCTGACGCCTGCACATCCGGCGCGGGGGCAATCCCCCGCGTCGGATGATCCGTTTGCGGACGCGCAATTCTTAGGCCGTTCGAGATCTAGAGCGGCGCGAGGCTTCGGAACGTAGCCATAACGGCGGTCTCGTCGATCGGTTTGGTCAGGATCACGGCCGGCGGATCGCAGGGAATGCAGGCTTCGGGTGTTCCGGTGATGAACATCACGGGGATATTGCCATGGGCGGCGATGATGCGCTGCACGGCCAATGGCCCGGTCCCTTCATGCAACCTGACATCGGACACGATCATCTGCGGACAATGCGTGCCTGCTGCATCCACCGCGGCGGTTTCGCTATCCGCCTGGGCGATCGAGGTCGCACCTGCACGCTCGATCACGCTCATGATATGATCGGCGATCAACCAGTCATCCTCGATCACAAGCACATGGCACATCGGCGGTTCCAATTTTCGTCAGGCTGTCGCAACGCGCTTGGCAGCAGATCGGGCCCGATGTTTCACGCGGTACGGGTCATTCCGCATCGTCCGAATTCGCCGCTGCCGTTGCGAACCAGGCGGCGTAGGGCGTCGTCCGCGCCATGTGCCGGTTGAGATCGGGCGCGCCGTCGGTCCACCATACCGGTCCGCGCTCGCCCAGGGCATGCTTGGCCGCATCGACGGCGTCATGCGCCGCCTTTTCCGCCACGGGATCGCCCGCCCGCCGCGCGCTCGCGACATTACGGCGGCCGTCCATCAAGGCCGCGACGTGTCGGCTCCGATCGGACTCCGACAGACCGGGATTGGCCGCACGCCATAGCCGCCCGCGGACGACGATGTACCGTCCGTCCGGCGTCGTCAGCGCAACCGGTTTTGCCACCTACAGCGGTGCGTCGATGACGAAGACGACGCCGGTGCTGCGATACTCGATGTTCGCTGTGCCGCGCATGTGCTGCGCCAGGACGCGCTCGATCATCCGCGAGCCGAAGCCCGTACGGGTCGGCGCGCTCACTGTCGGTCCGCCCGATTCTTCCCAGGCGAATGCGAGGCGCCGGCCGCCGTCGCCTATCCCGACGCTCCATGTGATCGAGACGTGACCGCCGGCGGTGCTCAGTGCGCCATATTTGCTGGCGTTGGTCGCCAGTTCGTGAAGGGCCATCGACAGCGCGAGAGTGACCCGCGGCTCGAGGCGGATATTGGGACCGTCGACCGAGAACAGACGTCCGCGACCGTCGTCGAACGGCGCCATGACTCCGGAGACGATATCGGCGATCGTCGCGCCGTCCACTTCATCGCGCAGCAACAGGTCGTGCGCGATCGCGAGTGAGCCGATCCGCGCGCCGATCGTGTCGCGCGCATCCGACATCGAGACGGCGTCGCGCAGCGTCTGGTTGACGATCGCGCTGACCGTCGCGAGCGTATTCTTGACCCGGTGCGTGAGTTCGCCGGCCAGCAAGGCGCGGTGTTCCTCGACCCGCTTGCGCTCGGTTATGTCGGTCGAGAACCCGGTCATGGTCAGCGCCGTACCGTCCGCGCGGGTCAGCAATTCGCCGCGGACCGCGACCCAGCGGAGTTCGCCTTCGCCCGTCACCACGCGGTACTCGATATCATAGTCGCACCCGGTGCCGGCGGTCGCCTCGATCGCCGCCAGCACCTGCGCACGGTCCTCGGGATGGATCGCGCCGACGAATTCCGCATATCCGAACTCGGAATCGGGCGCGTAGCCGAACACGATCTTACAACCGTTTGATGCATCAAGGTGCCGACTACCCGGATCAAACGTCCACGAGCCCAACCGCCCCGCCTTGAGTGCAAAGTCGAGACGCGCGGTACTGTCCGCGAGCTGTGCCTTCGTATCGGCCGCGGACGCCTCGAGTTCGCGTTGCTCGGCCGCCAGCTTGACGAACGTCTCGCGCTCGAGCGTCACGTCGTGCTGCGACGCGATGCAATAGCGAAGCTGCCTGTTCTGATCCAGTACCGGCGCCACCAGGAGACGGTTCCAGAACGGCGTTCCGTCCTTGCGGTAATTGAGAAGGTCGACCTCGATCCGCTCGGACCTGGCCACCGCCTCGCGGATGCGTGCGACATCCTCCGCTTTCGTTTCGGGACCTTGGAGAAAACGGCAGTTCCGACCGACGACTTCGGGTTGGGCGTAGCCGGTTAGGTGTTCGAACGCGAAATTCACATAAATTATCGGGTTGTCGACGAGCGTCGGATCGCTGATCGCCATCGGCAGATTGGCGTCGTTGAAGATCGCCACGAACGGATCGGCGGCATCGAGCGAGCGCACGAACGCAGCGATCGCCGCGACGCGATCGGCATCCTCGTCGCTCGAGGGCTGCTGGTTCCTACTCTGTTCCAAACAGGCGTTTAGCTATCCTGCTTTCCGCGCGTCCACAATAGGAGCACGATGCGTCGCTGCCACGACGCGCTCGGTCGCCCGCAGAAATCCGCCGCGGAATTATCGATCCTACGTCGCGGGACCAGGCGCACTGATTTCGATCAATACGATTCTCGACCTCGGCGTAATCCACCGCCACTTCCCCTTCGCGACCCTTGCCGTCCCCCCAACATCCCCCTACACATCCAACACAATACCAATCTGATACCGGAGAGCTGAGCGATGCACGGCAACAGCAAGATCGGCGCCTCTGCGCTGATGATGGCGATGGCAAGCCTGACGGCGGGCGCCAGCGCGACTCCCGTATCGGCGCAACCTGTGACGCTGCCGGCGCTTTTCCCGACCCCCACGTCGATCGACCTCGGCACCGGCAGTATCACGCTAGGCCGCGCGGTCGTCCTGGTCGCCGCCCCCGGCACCGATCCCGAGACCGTCGCGCTGGTCCGCGAGATCCTCGTCACCGCAGGCATCGAGACGATCGCCACCGCCAAGCGCCTCCCCGCCACGCCAGACCGCCCGCACATCGTGCTCGGCACCGGCGACACCGCCCTCGTTCGCGACGCGCTTGGCCGCAGCAGGGCCACGCTCGACACGCACGCCGAGGGCTATACGATCGCCTCCGTCGCAGCCGGCGCGGGCATCGTCACGCTGGCGGGCAACGACGCCGATGGCCTGTTCCACGCGGTCCAGACCTTCCGCCAGCTCGCCCGGCGCGCCAGCCTGCCCGCGCTGGTGATCCAGGATCACCCCGCAATGCCGATCCGCGGCACGATCGAGGGCTTTTACGGTGCGCCCTGGTCGATGGCGGATCGCACCAAGCATCTCGACTTCCTCGCCACGGTGAAGGCGAACACCTATGTCTACAGCCCGAAGGACGATCCATACGCGCGCGATCGGTGGCGCGAGGCCTATCCCGCCGCGACGTTGTCGTCGCTGGGCACGCTGGCCCAGACCGCCCGGCGCAACCATGTCGACTTCGTCTACGCGGTCTCGCCCGGGCCGTCGGTCTGCTTCTCCGACCCCGCCGACGTGCAGGCGCTGGAACGCAAGTTCGACGCGTTGCGGGCGATCGGCGTCGGCAGCTTCTACGTCGCGCTCGACGACATCGAATACACCAAGTGGAATTGCGAGCGCGACAAGACCGCGTTCGGCCCCTCGGGCGCGGAAGCGGCCGGCGTCGCGCAAGCGCAATTGCTTAATGCGGTGCAGGCCAGCCTGAGCGCCAAGGACCCGGGCGCGCGCCCGCTGATCATGGTGCCGACCGAATATTACGACGCGAAGGAAACCCCGTACAAGGCGGCGTTGCGCAAGCATCTCGACCCGCGGATCGTCGTCCAGTGGACCGGCACCGACGTCGTCCCGCCCGCCATCTCGATCCCCGACGCCAAGGCAGCGACCAAGGCGTTCGGCCGCAAGACGCTGTTATGGGACAATTATCCGGTCAACGATTACGCACAGACCACCGGTCGGCTGCTAATGGCGCCCTATGCGCGGCGCGAGGCCGGGCTGTCGGGCGAACTGACCGGCATTCTGTCCAACCCGATGAACCAGGAGGCTCCGAGCCGCCCGGCAGTAACCGGCGTCGCCGCGTTCGGCTGGAACGACACGGCCTATGATGCCGAGCGGACCTGGCATTTCTCCGCGCGCGAACTGGCGGGCGGCGACGAACGCGCGACCGCGGCCTTGCTGACCTTCTTCGATACGCAGCACATGGCGCCGACCTTCGGCAGCCAGCCCTGGCAGGAGCAGGCACCGCGGCTCAAGGCGGCGCTCGACGCGGTGCGCGAGGCGCTGGCGGATGGCGATGCGGCGGCACGGCAGCGGGCGATCGCCGACCTGACCGAGCGCGCCGACGGTATCGCCAACGCGCCCGACATCATCCGCTCCGGGACGAGCGACCCCGGCTTCGCGGCGCAGTCGCGACCGTGGCTAGACGCGATGCAGCTTTGGGGACGCGCGCTCCAGCTGACCGCTGCGGGACTGGACGCCGCGAACCAAGGCAGCGGCGCTGCGGACCGTTATTTCGCCGACGCCAAGCGGCTCGCCAGCGAGGCGGCAGCAATCAAGACCATCCCCGGTGCGACCCGGTTCGACGGTCCGATCAAGATCGCCGACGGCGTGCTGGACCGGTTCGTGACCGACGCGCCGACGTTGATCGCGGTCGGTTCGGGGGATCGTGTTGGCCCCGGCACGGAGCGGTAACGGGGACCCAGGCGTAGGTTTCCGGCGAGGCGGGATCGGGTCGGGAATGTCGCCGATCAAGGCTGCACTCCGTTACTGCGGCCTTTCCAACTGGGCCCCGGCCTCCGCCGGGGTGGTGCGTGTGTTTAGAGGGGATGGCCGCCGACGTGCTCCGCGGTCGACCGTCCCGCCGACCAAGTTTTCGATTTTGCGGCACCCGCAAGCTCTTCATCACCGGCGTGACACGCCGGCTCACCCTCCGCAACCGGACGCACGCGGAGACACTTGGCGACCCGACTCACCCGTTA
>JAJNQF010000377.1 GCA_021154945.1 Sphingomonas sp. | reverse complement strand
CGCGCGCGTGGCGTAGAGCTTCGCATCCTCGGTCTTGCCGAGTGCCGCCGCAAGCCGCGAGATCGAGAAGTCGGCGGTGGCGTATTCGAGCGAGCGCGCGGCATTCTCGTTGATGCCGACGTCATAGGGCACATAGCCGAGGCGGTTATAATATTCGACGCCCTCGCGCCCGACCGCGCCGACGACCTTGCCCTTCTTGTCGACCGGTCGCCCTTGCGAAGTCGTCGCGTTCTTGACCATCGCCTCGTACAGCGTCTCGACGTCGAACCCGCGCACGCCGTTGAGGTACGCGTCGGCGATCAGGTTCGCCGAGTTCGATCCGATCATCACGTCGCGGTGGCCGGGGCTCGCCCATTCGGGCAGCCAGCCGGACTCCTTGTAGGTGTTGACCAGCCCCTGCATGATCTCGCTGTCGCGCTCGGGATACATCAGCGCGAAGAACGGGAAGACCGCCCGCCACGTGTCCCAGAAACCGTTGTCGGTGTATAGGAAGCCCGGGTGCACCTTGCCGTCGTACGGGCTGTAATGGACGGTCTGGCCCTTGCCATCGACCTCGTGGAACATGCGCGGGAATTGCAGCATGCGGTACAGCGCCGAATAGAAGATACGGCGGTTGTCGAGATTGGGATCGGTGACCTGGACGCGGTCGAACTCGCGCTGCCAGATCGCCTTGGCCTTCGTCTTGGTCTGCTCGAACCCGTCGCCACCGATCTCGCCGCGCAAGTTTCGCTCGGCCTGTTCGAGGCTGATGAACGAAGACGCCACCTTGACGCCGACCTGCTCGCCCTTGCGAGTCTTGAAGCTGACGACCGCGCCGACATGATCGCCCTGGCGCGTCGGCGTCGCGGTGACCTGCCCCTTGCCGTCCCAGGTCTGGCTGACGGTGAAGTCGTGGTCGAATTCGGCGACGAAGTAATTGTGGAAATTATCGGGCACGCCGCCGTGATTGTTGCGGACATAGCCGGTGATGCGGCGCTTGGCCTTGTCGATCGAGACCATCGAGCCGCCGGCATAGCCGTCGAGGATGATGTGCGCGTCGTTGCTCTGCGGGAAGGTGAAGCGGAACTGCGCGGCGCGGTTGGTCGGCGCGACCTCCGCCGTCACGTCGTAATCGGCGAGATAGACCTTGTAGCTGTACGGCCGGCTGTCCTCCGCCTTGTGGCTGTACCAGGACGCGCGTTCGTCCTCCTTCACCTTCAGCGCACCGGTCGTCGCCATCAGCGAGAACGCGGCATAATCGTTCATCCACGGACTGGGCTGGTGGGTCTGCTTGATGCCGTTGATCTTGTTCGCGTCGTATGTGTAGCCCCAGCCGCTGTTGGTCTTGCCGGTGACCGGCGTCCAGAAGTTCATGCCCCACGGCACCGCCACCGCGGGATAGGTGTTGCCATAGGATAAGGTGTAGTCGGAATCGGTCCCCATCAGCGGGTTGACCAGATCGACCGAAGGCTGGTCCTGCGGCTGCATCGCTCCGGTGGCTGAAGCGGCCGCCGCGCTGGCCTTGGTCTGGGCCAGTATCGGCGCGGGCGCGACGAGGGCGAGCGACGCGATCGTCGCTACCGTGCCGCGCAAATTGGCGATCACCCTGTTTCTCACATCGCTCTCCCTGAAGATTGTGTCGGCTTCTGCACGCCGATCGGTCGCGGCTTGACGCCCGCATTGGTCATCACCACCGGCTCGATCCGACCATCGGCGGCAAAGACCATCCTGTCGATCGCGATCTGCCGGTGTTCGCCGCGATCGGTGTCGAGCGGGCGGCGGTGATAGGCGATGTACCAGTCGTCGGTGCCGGGCACGTTGACGACCGAATGATGCCCGGCGCCGCGCGCGATGCGAAGGTCCTGCGACAGGATCTTGCCGCGCGGCGTGAACGGCCCGGTCGGTCCCGGCCCGGTCGCATAGGCGACGCTATAGTCCGGGCCGGTCCAGCCGCCCTCCGACCACATCAGATAATAGACGCCCTTGCGCTCGATCATGAACGAGCCCTCGACATAGCCGGGCGGCGTCACTTCCTTGTATTTCGATCCGTCCGCGAACGGCAGGATGCGTTTCAGGTCCGCGCTGAGGCGGACGACGTTGCAATGCTTCCAACCGCCGTAGAAGAGATAGACCTGGCCGTCCCGGTCGCGAAACGCGAACGGGTCGATCGGTTGCGCACCGTTGTGGAAGGCGCCGACCAGCGGCTTGCCGATCGCATCCTTGAACGGACCGCCGGGCCGATCGCTGACCGCGAGGCCGATCCCGCCAAGCTCCGCATCGCTCTGGATGTCGTTAGCGCTGAAGAACATATAATAGCGGCCATTCGCCTGGATCACCGACGGCGCCCAGATCGCATAGGCCGCCCAGGCCGCGTTCCGCACGTCGAACACGTGGTCGTGCTTGGTCCAGTGCACCAGATCGGGTGACGAGAACGCATTGAAGAAGGTCTGCATCCCGTAGGACGGACGCACCGTCTTGCGCTGGCGGGCGAGCTTTTGCGCGGCCGAGAAGCGGCTGGTGACGTCGGGCTTGCCGTAATGGTCCGAATAGGTCGGATAGATCCAGTAGCGCCCGGCGAACACGCGGATCTCGGGATCGGCATACCAGCCGGGAACGATCGGGTTCGACGCGCTGGCCAGACCGCACATCAGCAGCGCGGACGCGGTCAGCGCGATCCGAACCCCACGCCGCCCGCGTGTTTCACCCACGCCCTTCGACGTGGCGCCGCGAGAAAAGGGAGGGCAGCGCCGCGAAGGCGCCACCCGAGAGAAAAGCCGGTTGTGCCAAGTCATCAGAAGTTGAACGAGACGCCCACATAGGCCCGGCGACCGAAGTAATTCCGGTAGGTGAAACGGTCCTTCGTGTCGTTGCCGAGATGGCGGCTTTCCTCGGCCTTGGTGAGGTTGATCACCGAGGCGGTGAGGTTCAGCCGGTCGGTCAGCGCATACGCCGCGTTGAGATCGACCTGCGCGTAGGGATCGGTGTATTCGTTCAGGCCCGACTGCAACCCGCCGACGACCTCGCCGCGCCGGTTGTACGATGCACGCAGCAACACCTTGCCATGTTCGTAGAAGACCGAGGCGTTGACCTGGGTCTTGGCGCTGCCGACCAACGCGGACGAGCCGACCTTCTGGCCGTCGAGCGTGACGTCCGCCACCGACGTGTCGTTATAGGTGAAGTTGACCTGCGCGCCGAGACCGAAGGGCAGCGTGTGCTGCGCGTACAGCTCGACGCCCTGCGACCGCGCGTTCGAACCGTTCGCGACCGTCGAGTAAGGCTGGATCAGCTGTTGCGTTCCATTGACGTCGCGGGTGACGTTCAACACCAGCGGGACGACGAAATCGGAGACGTCCTTACGGAAGAAGGTCGCGCCGAGCACCGAACCGCGACGGAAATACCATTCGATGCCGAGATCATATTGCCACGCCGAGAACGGATTCAGATCCGAATTGCCGCCGCTGCCCGACCAGCCGGCGAACTCGCCGAACTGGCCGCGATCGAACGCATAGGCGTCCGAGCGGAAGGTGAGCGAGCGCTGTGAGCCGAGATCCGCGAAGGACGGCCGGGCGATGACCTTGGCGACCGCACCGCGGACAAGGAGGTCGGGCGTGACCTCGTACGATACGTTGAAGCTCGGCAGCCAGTCCGTGTAGGTCTTCGACTGGTCGGCGCGCGTGTTGACGATCGTCTCGCGCACGCTGAGCGGCAGGACCTGGCAATTGCCGTCGGGGCCGAGCGGACGGTTGGGATCGGTCGGGCCGCCGGGTCCGTTGACGCAGTAATCGTTGAGATACTGCAGGCGATCGGAGGTATTGCCCGACTGTTTCGTGTTGGCCATGCGGAGACCAATGTTGCCGCGAAGACCGCCCGTGCCGAAATTCGCCTGGGCATAGCCGGCCCACACCCGCTCCCCCAACGAATAGACGAAGTCGGGTTCGTACACCCGCACCGCCTGGCCATAGGTCGAGTTCAGATAGCTCAGATATTGTTCGAAGTTGATGCCCGGGACGGTGTTCGCATTGAAGCCGCCGTTGATGTTGCCGATCGGCTCCGCATAGAAGAATTCGGGCCGCGCGACGGCGCCGGCGGCAGTATCCTGATAGCGGAGCAAGGTCGCGGGATCGGCATACCAGTCGTTGCGACCGGTCTCGCGGCCGATCTTCAGGTCACGCCATTTGGCGCCGATCTGCACCGATTTCAGGAACCCGTCGAAGCGTCGCGTCAGATCGAGCTGCGCATAACGCTGGCCGAGGTCGCTGTTGACGAAGCTCGACCCGGTCGAGCCGACGTCGATCTGCGCGATGCCGTTGCGGATGTTGTTCTGGATTTCGGGCGAGAACTCGAAATTGGCGATGCCGTCCGAGATGTCCCAGTTGCTGACCAGATTGCCGTTCTGCTCCTGCCCGGGGGTGGTCAGGCGCGGCTTGGCGGCGACGTTGAAGCGGACCGAGGGACCGCCACTCGACTTGGTCTTGCCGAGTTTCAGGACAGCATCGAAACGATCCTGGCTGTATTTGACCTCGGTCTCGAACGTGTTCGAAACCTGTTTCTCGCGGCTGTACGTGCCGGCGATCTGCGGCGTTTCCATCGTGCACGGGGTCGCGCGGGCGAGGCAGCCCGTCCCCGGCGCCGGCACCGCGAAGTTCGCCGACTGGAAGATCGTCCCGCTCTTGTCGAGCGTCGCGCCGGTGAAGAAATCATTATAGCCCCATTCGGGGATCTTCAGCACGTTCGAGGTGAAGTCGCTGGAATAGCCGAACCGGAAATAGTTGGACGTGACGGTGACGTTGTCGAACGGGCGGAACTGCGCGGTAGCCTGTACGCCGTACCGCTCGCGCTCCTGGTCGAAGACTTCGGCATTGACCGACTGCGGCGCCCAATAGCCCGAATAATGCGTGCCATCGCGCGCGGTCGTGCCCTGCCCCGGCCAGTAGGAAATCGCGTCGTCGTTCTCGAAGGCCTTGCCGTTGACGTCGGTCGCGGGTGTCAGGACATTGCCCTGCGCGTCGCGGTCGCTCCACCACAGCCAGCTTTCCGACGAACTGCGCAGTTCGCGGTTGGTGCGCTTTTGCCAGACGCCGCCGACCAGCAGGCCGAACGTCTCGTCCTTGTTCTTCCACGAAACCTGGCCGCCGAGCTGCGGCTCGTATTTCTCGGTAGTGTCCGAATAGGTGCCTTCGGCAGACACGAAGCCCGACCAGGCGGGCACGTCGAACGGCCGCCGCGTGTTGAGGATGATGGTGCCGCCGACGCCGCCTTCTTCGAGGCGCGCTTCGGGCGATTTATAGACTTCGGTGGAGGCGATGAAGGTCGACGGAAGCAGGACGTAGTTGAACGACCGCTGCGGCTCGCCACTGTCGGCACCGGCGAGGAAATTGCCGTTGAGCAAGGTGAGCGTCAGGCCCGACTGAAGGCCGCGGATGCTGACGCGGCTGCCTTCGCCGCCGTCGCGGGTGATGACGACGCCCGGAACGCGCTGCAAGGCGTCGGCGACGTTCTTGTCGGGGAACTTGCCGACGTCCTCGGCGGTGATGACGTCGACGAACGCGTTGGCCTCGCGCTTCTGGTTGAGGCTCTTCTCGATCGAACGACGATAGCCGGTGACGACGATGTCCTGCCCGGCTTCTTCCGGCTGGACGGTACCGTCGGCCTGCGGCGCGCCGTCGGGCTGGATGGTGCCGGCAGCCTGGCCGGATTCCGCGGTTGCGGTCGAGGCGGGCCCAGTTGTGGCGGGCGCAGTCGTGGCGGGCGCAGTCGTGGCGGGCGCAGGCGTGGTCGGCTGGGGCGGAGTTGCGGGGTCGGCCTGGGGCGCGACGACCGTCGGCGGCACCGGCGGCGCGGCCTGTTGCGCGTGGGCGGTACTGGCCAGGGCCGCAGTAAGACTGACCGTCGCCAGCAGACATGGCCGACGGAAACGATCACGCACTATGCTTGAACGCGAGACTTTGCTTACGGTCATCAGACTTTCCTCTTCCTCGCGAGGACGCCTGCGCCCCCTCGCTTACCCCTGCGAATAGCGCGCCTGCCCACCGTTTTCGGTTGGGCCGTCCGGTTGAATCGGATCCTGTCGGCGTGCAGTCTCGACGCCGCTATTTGCCAATTGTAAAAGCAAATTGTCAAATAGATTGTTCGGCTAGTTTTGGACCGGCGTGGCCGTAACTCCACCATCGGCGGGTCGGCGCCGGGAAAGTCTGTGGGAAATCATCGCCGGGACTGGAACTGGCTGACGTATACGTCGGCGGGCTGGGTCAGTCCGCGGGCGCGGAATCCTTCCAGAGCGCGCCGGCCTTGGGCAGCAGGAAATGGCTGAACGGCAGGATCGCCGCGCCGACCGCGGGCGCGTCCTCCGACAAGGCGGCGCGGCGGACGGGGGCGATCTGCGGCGCGTCGGTCGCGTCGCGGATCATCGCATTCACCCGGTCCGCGACCTTTTCGACGAGTCGGCTGGGAAGGCGTCCGCCGATCAGGATGACCGCCGGATTGATCAGGCAGTTGATCGCGTCGAGCGGCGTGCACAGCGTCCGGGCCGCGCGTTCCACCCACTCGTCGAGGCAGCGCTCGACCGCGGGGCTCCACGCGGCCTGGTGGAGCACGTCGCCGATAGCGAACGCTGAACCCGACAAATGCGCCGCCAACCCCGACAGCGACACCAGCGTCTGCACGGTCTCGCGACCGCCCGCCGCCGCCGTCCCTGCTCCGGCTCCCGCCCCCGTCGTCATGAAGCCGAGTTCGCCGCTGCGCCCGTGCGCGCCGCGGACATAGGCGCCGTCCGCGACGAAACCGCCGCCGAGCCCGGACGAGACGAGGATGTAGAAGAAACTGCTGTAGTTCTGCCCCAGACCAAGCTGCATCTCGCCGGTGGCGGCGGCGGCGGCGTCGTTCTCGACGAACACCGGCAAGGACAGCGGCTTTTCGAACAACGTCGCCATGTCGATCCCGTCCCACGCGGCATAGGCCGCCGGACGACCCGGCAGCGCGACCCGCCCCAGGTCGTCCGGCCGCGCGACGCCGATGCCGACGAGCTTGGCGGGATCGACCTTCGCGCTTTTCAGCAGCGCGCGGACCGAGCCGCGAAACAGATCGCGGACGTCGTCGGGCAAGGCGAAGTCGATCTCGATCGATTTGCGCGCCAGGATCTCCGCGGAGAAATCGACCAGCACGATGGTGATGTGATCGCGGTCGATGTTGACGCCAATCGAATAGCAGGCGTCGCGCCGGACCACGAGCTTGGTCGGCGGCTGTCCGCGCCCGCCACGGCGTTGCCCGGCCTCCTCGATCATGCCCTCCTGCAACAGGCGGCGCGTGATGTTCGCGATCGCAGGCCCGGTCAGGCCCGTGATCCGCGCCAGATCGACGCGCGTCAGCGATTTGCCGAGCCGGATGGCGTGGAGCGTCACGCGTTGATTGTGATCCGCGGCACGTTCGAGATTGGTGCCCGACAGGCGCGGCGGCGTCTGCTCGGTCACGCGCGGCGATCCGGATGGAGGGTGTGCGGCACGCGGTGTGAGAGGTTAGCTGCCGATAGTCGACGGCGTGGTGCGCGTTGCAGGGTCATACGAGCAAATCCTTGTCGGGTGCGGCCAGCACGCGCAGTATGTGGTCCTGGACGTCGCGCACGGCCCGTCGACCCGTCATCAAGACCATCACTTGCGCCCCCACCCCAAACTGCTCGTTTGAATTATCCAATTTGATGTTCTAATCCTCTTCGGCGGTTGCGCAAGAGCTGACATCTAGTCCGGCCGACGACCCGACCGCGGAGGAAGCAGGAGCGTGCAGATTATGGTTCGTCCCGCAACCAGCGCGCGCCCGCGACCTTTTGCAAGCGCGCTGAGCGATCATGCCAGGCGCAGCTATACTGATTTCGTTCGACGAGACGGTCAACGGGATCGAGCCCGCGCACTTCGATTACGCTTTTCAACTTCTTTTCTTCCTCCTTACGGGTGACCTCGATGTCGGCTTTCAAACGATCATGCCTCGCGGTTGCCTTGATCGGCACGTTCCTGTCGGGCCTGGCCGGCCTGTCGGGGGCCGCTTTTGCCCAGGACGCGGCCAAGCCGAGCGATGCGGTCGATCCGTTCATCGGGACGGGGGGCGAAGGGCACACGTTCCCGGGAG
>JAJNQF010000374.1 GCA_021154945.1 Sphingomonas sp. | reverse complement strand
CTCCCCGGCGGAGGCCGGGGTCCAGTTGGCAAGCGCTGCTGACGACAGTGGCGTTCCGTTACTGCGACCTCTCCAACTGGGCCCCGGCCTCCGCCGGGGTGGTGATGCTGCTTGGACGACGTGAAACCGGGCAGTTCCAGGGCCATCGTGCCGTGCGACTTATGCTCGGTGGGTCTGCGGAACGGTGGATGCCGGAACGAGCCCGGCATGACGGAGGGGCGCGGCGTACCTGCTGGTCGGCGCGTATTCGCGCTGCCCTTGTCCCACTGCGTCCACCCCGGCGTAGGCCGGGGCCCAATTGGGGGACGTTGCTAACGAAGGGCAGCGCGTCGTTATTGCCACCTTTCCACTTGGGCCCCGGCCTTAGCCGGGGTGGTTGTGGTTTGGGTGCTGGGTAGAACACCAGAGGCAGACAGCGCGACGCCCCCTTCTGTTCCCTCGCGAACGCGAGGGGCCAGGAATCACGAGCGGTAGCGCTGCTTGGTCCTGGGCCCCCGCGTTCGCGAGGGAACAGAAGCGGGGCGGGGGCTAGGCAGCGATTACACGGGGATCGAGGGATCAAGTTCGCGCAACCTAGCCTCGATCGCCTCCGAATACTGATAGATGTGCGTCAAATCCGACAGCAGATGCCGCGTCTCGTCCTTGCCCGCGAACATGCCGAGATACTTGGTCGTGATGCCGTTGAAGTGCATTCGCGCGACGGTCTTCCGGTTGTTGTCATCCAGCAAAATCGCGCAATACGACTTCGCATCGCGGACGATCACGCGTTTCGGGTCGACCAGGCGCGAGGCGATCGCCTGGATGATGTGGAAGCCCGAAATCTCCTCCTGCGTGGTGACGATGCCGTCGCCGTCGGACGGGTCGTCGTCCGCGTCCGGCGGCAGGTCCTCGACCGGGCTCGACGCCTTCAACGCCGACGACAGCCGTTCGTTGACGAAATCGCGGATCAGCGCGGCGATCGCGGGGGCGAGAAGCTTGGCGAAACCGTCCTTGATCGCCGGCGTCAGGCGGCCGCCATGGACGCGCTGCGCCATCATCCGGACGAACTCGTCGGAGGGTTCGGCGAACTCCTTCTCCAGTTCGAGGCGGATCAGCGACTGCGTCTTGAGGTTGCCCGCCTCCTGGACGATCTTGTCGATGTCGAACGCGGCCTTGGTGAATTTCTCGAGCGTGCGGATGTCGCCGGGCTTGATCGCGTCCATCGTGAAGGTGAAGAACGGCTTGTCGTCCATCTTGTTCGGGCGCTCGATGTCCGAATAGAATTGGTAGACGACGCCGTTGGTCAGCACCGCGAGCCGCGCGTCGGTGACGCTGAAATAGCGGAACAATTGCCCGGCGTGGTTGACGTTGAGCTGGACCGAGGACGGCTTGCGCTCGATCAGGATCGACACTTTTCCGCCCGCGCAGATCGCGTAGTCGACCTTCTCGCCCTTCTTGGTGCCGACGTCCGCGGTAAATTCGGGGACGACTTCGGACGGATTGAAGACGTCGTAGCCGAGCGACTGGAGGAACGGCATGACGAGCGCGGTCTTCGCCGCTTCCTCGGTCAGCAGGACTTCGCGATGCTCGATCGTGCGCTTCTGCAGCTCGGCCAGCCTGATGTTCAGTTCCATGCGCGTCCCCCCGGATTGTATGGGGGAGGATGCAGGGACGAAGGGTCGCGGTCCATGATCGGACCGCGGCAGACTGGCCGGATATCGACGGAGTTTATCCGCAGGTGAGGCTGATCTGCTTGGCGGGTTTGTCGAAGACGATGGCGGAGCAGCGATCGAGCAGGTCGGCGCCGAGCGTCAGGCGGTCGCGCTTGGGGTCGCGTTTGCCCTTGGCGGTGACGACGATCTCGTCGGGGTCGGGCGGTGCGGCGTCGGCTTCGGGGATCGTGGCGGCGCTGCCGACGTCGCTGGTGCGGACGCCGAGCGTCGACAGCAGCAGCGGTCCGACCGGGAGCGGAGTGGCGAGCGTCATCGTCCGTACCGGCCGCGCGATGCCGAATGCGATCTCGACGGGTTCGGCACTGCCGGTGAGCGTGCCGCGCTGTGCCTCGGCGATCAGCGATGCGGCGTTGGCGGTGACGGTGGTGCGCGGGTGATAGGGATCGAAGCGGATTCGGACGGGCTGGCCGCCGATGATGATCTGCGCGAACTCGCCCGATAGCCGCCCGAACACGCCGCCGCCATCGACCATCGGCAGCGCGACCGTCCGTTCGCCCGCGCGGGGCGCGTGGAGGGCGATGCGCACGACGGATTCGGGGAGCGATCCCGGCCCGATGCTGCCATCGCCGACGGTCGCATAAGCACGGCCGATCCAGCGCGCGTCGATCGCGACCTTCTTGCGGCTGGGAAAGCCGATCCGGCGTTTCACGCGGGTGGCGCCGAGCGTCATCGGCCGCACGGTCGTAGCCTGCATCGCGCCCTGCCCGCCCACCGAATAGCCGAGCTCCATCATGCCGCCTTTCAACCCGAGCCGGTCGGCGGCGGCGGTGGTCATCAGGACGAGCCCGGGAGCGCCGGGATCGACGCGCAGCGTAACAGGCGTGCCGTCGATCGTCGCGGCGATCATGCCACCGATGGGCACGTCGCGAACCGGCGTTTCCTTGTCAGCGGCGGAGGCCGGGCTTCCGATCGGGAGGAGCGCCACCGAGAGGAACGCCGCGACACCGCCGCGAAAAATTGAGCCTGTCACGCCATTTCTCCCGAACCGATGCGAAAGGTGTCGCACATCGTGTCGCAGTCGCAACGATTTTCCGGGCGGGAATGAATGTATGCGCGCCCTCGACGGGGCGGCATGCCGCGCCTAGATCGCTTGGCAATGGCACTTGACCCCCTTCCCGATCTCCAGCGCATCTTTGGCTTTCCTGATTTTCGTGGCGTGCAGCGCGATGTCGTCGATCGGGTGCTCGCGGGGCAGCGGACATTGGCGGTCATGCCGACGGGTGCGGGCAAGTCGCTGTGTTACCAGTTGCCGGCGACGATGCTGGAGGGGACGTGCGTGGTCGTGTCGCCGCTGATCGCGCTGATGCACGACCAGCTGCGCGCGGCGACCGCGGTTGGGATCAAGGCGGCGACTTTGACGTCGGTCGATACGAACCGTGAGGAGACGATCGCACGGTTTCGGGCGGGCGATCTGGACCTGTTGTATGTGGCGCCGGAGCGGGCTTCGAACGAGAGTTTCAGGAACCTGCTCAGCCAGGCCAAGCTCAGCCTGTTCGCGATCGACGAGGCGCATTGCGTCAGCGAGTGGGGGCATGATTTCCGGCCGGACTACCGGTTGCTGCGGCCGTTGCTCGACAGTTTTCCCGACGTGCCGCGGCTCGCGCTGACCGCGACTGCGGATGCGCATACGCGGGCGGATATCCTGGAGCAGCTGGGGATCTCGCGCGAGGGGCTGATCGTGTCGGGGTTCGACCGGCCGAACATCCGCTATGCGATCTCGGGGCGCGACAACGTCAACCGGCAGATCGCCGACATCCTGGAGAAGATCCCGGGGCCGGGGATCGTCTATGCGCAGACGCGCGCGGCGACCGAGAAGCTGGCGGAGGCGCTGGGGCGGAGCGGGCGACCGACGCGGGCCTATCATGCGGGGCTCGATCCGCAGGTGCGCGCGAAGAATCAGGCGGATTTCGTCGCGAGCGAGGACATGGTGATCTGCGCCACGGTCGCGTTCGGGATGGGGATCGACAAGCCCGACGTGCGGTTCGTGTGCCATGCCGGGCTGCCGAAATCGATCGAGGCCTATTATCAGGAGACCGGGCGCGCGGGGCGTGACGGCGATCCGGCGATCGCGCACCTGTTCTGGGGCGCGGAGGATTTCGCGCGGGCCCGGCAGCGGATCGGCGAGGTCGAGCCCGAGCGGCAGGCGGGCGAGCGGCAGCGGCTGACCGCGATGGGTGGGCTGGTCGAGACCGCCGGATGTCGGCGGCGGATCCTGCTCAAGCATTTCGGCGAGGACCGCCAAGAGGATTGCGGGAATTGCGACAATTGCCTCGGCAATGTCGATGCGGTGGATGCGACCGAGACCGCGCGGAAATTCCTGTCGGCGGTGTTTCGGACCGGGCAGATGTTCGGCGTCGGCTATATCGAGGGCATCCTGACCGGCGTGTCGTCGGAGCGGAGCCTGATGAACGGGCATGAGGCGCTGTCGGTGTACGGGATCGTCGATGGCGACGAGGTGGCGTTGCTGAAGCCCGTATCGCGCGCGCTGATGCTGAAGGATGCCTTGCGCACCAATCCGCATGGGGGGCTGGAATTCGGGCCTGCCGCCAAGGCGATCCTGAAGGGCGAAGCGACGGTTTCGATCGTCGTGCCACCGAAGCGCGAGCGGCGGCGCAAGGCTGTCGCAGGTGCTACGCCGAACCCCGTGGACGATCCGCTGTTCGAAGCCTTGCGGGTACGGCGGCGCGATCTGGCGAAGGAGGCGGGCGTTCCGCCGTATGTGATCTTCCACGATTCGGTGCTGCGTGACATGGCGGCGCAGCGGCCGGCGTCGCGGGCGGCGCTCGCGGTGCTTTCAGGCATTGGCGCGCGGAAACTCGACGCCTATGGGGATGCCTTCCTCCAGGTGATCCGCGAGTCCGCATGATACGGCACATCAACGAAAGTATTTCGGTCGCGCCGCAGATCGGCGTCGAGCACGTCGCGGAGATCGCGGCGGCGGGGTTCAAGACGATCGTCAACAACCGGCCGGACGACGAGGATGCGGGGCAGCCTTCGGGTGACGCGATCCGTGCGGCGGCGGAGGCTGCGGGCCTCAACTATGTCGCGATCCCGGTGACTCATGCGGGCTTCTCGCATCCGCAGATCGACGCGATGACGCAGGCGCTGATCGATGCGGACGGGCCGGTGCTGGCGTATTGCCGGTCGGGGACGCGGAGCTGCAATCTGTGGGCGCTGGCGGCGGCGAAGGCGGGGCGGAACCTGAACCTGCTGCTCGCGCAGGCCGAGGACGCCGGGTATGACCTGCGCGGGATCCGACCGATGCTGGACGCGCTCGCAGGGCCGCGATGACGCCTGCGATCGTCGGCGGCGTCGTGGCTGCCGTGGCGGTGTTGCTAGGCGCCTTGATCTTGGTGGTCGTGCGGATGCGGCGGGTCGCGAAGATCGAGACGCCCGAGGAAGCAGCGGACGCGGCGCAGGCGCAGCTTGCCGGGTTCGCGGTGGCGGGCGCGGTGGTCGGGGCGGATGGCCGGGGCGCGCTGGCGATTGCGGACGATGGGCGGGTTGCTGCGGTGAAGCGGATCGGTAAGCGGTTGGCGGTGCGCGAGGTTTCTTGGCGGCGCGTGCGGGCGACGCGGGAGGGGATCCTGGTGGAGACCGGGGACCGGGCGCTGGGGGCGGTGATGCTGGCGCAGGTCGATGTGCTGGATATCCGGCGGTTGGCGCCCAAGGGCGTTCGGGTTTAGCCGGCGCATA
Organism: Sphingomonas sp.; assembly: GCA_021154945.1. Taxonomy (GTDB): domain Bacteria; phylum Pseudomonadota; class Alphaproteobacteria; order Sphingomonadales; family Sphingomonadaceae; genus Sphingomonas. The sequence goes on along the minus strand of JAJNQF010000374.1, from coordinate 6,572 downwards.
TTATCCGTTCGTCCTGAGTAGCTGCTGAGCTTGTCGAAGTGGCGTATCGAAGGAAGGGATTGGGCCGCGGGGCCTGTGCTTCGATACGCGCCCTCGATACGCTCCTGACGCAGCTACTCGGTCGCTACTCAGCACGAACGGGTCGGGGTGGAGGGCGGCGAGATTACTTTCCGCCCGACGCCTCTTGAGCACGCCCCGATCGGTTCTTGATGCCGGTCCCTTTCCAAAAAGGCTCCGTCATGCCGGACTGGTTCCGGCATCCACCGTTCCGCGTATTCGACGGATTTTTAGTGTGCGGGACCGTGGACCCCGGAACGAGTTCGGGGTGACCGGGCTCGACGCGATGCCTCCTAAAGAGTTTCCTAGCGAATAGCCGCCTAGCAAAAGCACCACCCCGGCGGAGGCCGGGGTCCAGTTGGGGAACGGTGCTGACGACGGTTGCCCTTCGTTACCACGACCTTTCCAACTGGGCCCCGGCCTTCGCCGGGGTGGTGCCGGCGCTTAGGACATAAGGGGTGAACAGAGTCGGGGTGGCACTCTTCTGCTCTCCTTCCGCTCGCGGGAGGGGGCGGGGGAGGGGGAGGGGTTAGCCCCATGGGCCGGACGCCAGTACGTACGTCGCTCCCTCCCCTAGCCCCTCCCGCAAGCGGAAGGGGGATTTAAATCTCGCCGCTTTGCTTGGTCCTGGGCTCCCGCTTTCGCGGGAGAACGAGGAAGAAGCGCCCCTTATCCTGCGTCCGACCTCAATCGAAGTACCCCTTCGGTCGACACCAAAAAAAGGCCCGGTGTGTTGCCACACCGAGCCAAGGTTGTCCGCAGGAGGAACGTCGTGGGTGCGGGCTCGGGCGGCCCGCTACCGATCAGTTGTAGGCGCGCTCGCCGTGTTCGCCGATGTCGAGACCTTCGTGCTCGACTTCCGGCGAGACCCGCAGGCCGGTGACGGCCTTGGCGACGTAGATCGCGATCGTGGTGCCGATCGTGGCCCAGATGATCGTCACGATCACCGCCTGGAACTGCACGAAGAGCTTGGCGCCCATCGCATAGTCCGCAGCCCCGGGCCCGCCGAGCGACGGGGCGTAGACCACCGCGGTGCCGATCGCGCCGACCATGCCGCCGATGCCGTGGATCCCGAAGGCGTCGAGCGAGTCGTCATAGCCAAGCATCGGCTTGAGCTTCGAGACCGCCATAAAGCAGATCAGCGAGGCGATCGCGCCGAGGACGATGGCGCCGAACGGGCCGGAGTTGCCCGCAGCCGGCGTCACCGCGACGAGGCCGGCGACGATGCCCGAGCAGAAGCCGAGCGCCGAACCCTTGTGACCCGAGAGCTTCTCGGCAAGCATCCAGAACAGTGCGGCTGAGGCCGTGGCGACGAAGGTGTTGAGCATCGCGAGCGCGGCCGAACCGTTCGCCTCGAGTGCCGAGCCTGCGTTGAAGCCGAACCAGCCGACCCAGAGCAGCCCGGTGCCGATGCCGGTCATGACCAGCGAATGCGGTGCCATCGGCTCCTTCGGATAGCCGATGCGCTTGCCGAGGATCAGAGCCGCGACCAGCGCCGAGACGCCGGCGTTGATGTGGACCACGGTGCCGCCGGCGAAATCGAGTGCGCCCGCCTTGAAGAAATAGCCCGACGATGCCCACACCATGTGCGCGATCGGGAAGTAGACGATGGTGAGCCAGATCAGGCCGAACACCATCACCGCCGAGAACTTCATGCGCTCGACGACCGAGCCCAGGACCAGCGCGATGGTGATCGCGGCGAAGGTCATCTGGAAACAGATGAAGACATATTCGGGGATCTCGACGCCCGCCGTGAAGGTCGCCGCCTGCGAGGCGGGCGTGACGCCCTTCAGGAACGCCTTGTCGAAGCTGCCGATGAAGTTGCTGAGCAGCGGGTTGCTCACGTCCGGACCGAACGCCAGCGTATAGCCCCACATCACCCAGATCAGCATCGCGAGTGCCGCGACGGCGCCGATCTGAGTCATGGTCGACAGCATGTTCTTCGACCGCGTGAGACCGCCATAGAACAGCGCGAGGCCGGGCAGGATCATCATCAGGACGAGGACCGTCGAGGTCATCATCCAGGCGGTGTCGCCCTTGTTCACGGTGGCCACCACCGGTGCGGCTGCGGCTTGTGCCCAGGCGGGTGCGGCGGCGATCATCGCTGCTCCGAACCCTAGCGCCGAGACGGCGGCTGTCTTCATATCAAGCTTCATCATGTCCCCCCTCAGAGCGCTGAATCGTCGGTTTCGCCGGTGCGGATGCGGACCGCCTGGCCGACGTCGAGCACGAAGATCTTGCCGTCGCCGATCGCGCCGGTGTTCGCCGAGGCCTGGATCGCCTCGACCACGCGGTCGGACAGGCTGGCGGCGCAGACCACCTCGATCTTGATCTTGGGCACCATGTTGGTGCTGTACTCGGCCCCCCGATAGATCTCGGTCTGGCCCTTCTGACGGCCGAAACCCTTGACCTCGGTGACCGTCATGCCGGCCACGCCGATCGTGGTGAGCGCTTCGCGCACCTCGTCCAGCTTGAACGGCTTGATGATGGCAATGACGAGTTTCATCGCGGCCCTTCCCCCTTGTTACGGGAGATGCCTCGCAATGTGCGTGCCAGTTGCGGTGTGGAGGGGTGAGGTGTGCTTTGGGAGCGGGCGGAGGGGCGGTCTGCGGTTAAAACTTGTGCAGTGCGGTGGAGGTGCCCGTTTTATGGGCACCCCATCCCCGCCCGCTGTTCTCCCGCGAAGGCGGGAGCCCAGGGTTACTGGCGATGGCGTTTGTGGTCCTGGCCCCCCGCCTTCGCGGGGGAACAGTTAGTGAGCGTCCGGCGCGGCGAACTCAGTGGCGGAAGTGGCGCATGCCGGTGAAGACCATTGCCAAGCCGGCTTCGTCCGCCGCGGCGATGACGTCGGCGTCGCGGATCGAGCCGCCGGGCTGGATCACTGCCGTTGCACCCGCCTCGACCGCCGCGAGCAGGCCGTCGGCGAACGGGAAGAACGCGTCGGAGGCGACCGCCGAGCCGATCGTGCGCGGGGTGGACCAGCCGGCCTTGTCCGCGGCGTCCTTGGCCTTCCACGCGGCGATGCGCGCGGATTCGAGGCGGTTCATCTGGCCCGCGCCGATGCCCGCGGTGCTGCCGTCCTTGGCGTAGACGATCGCGTTGGACTTGGTGTGCTTGGCGACGGTCCAGGCGAAGCGGCAGTCGATCAGCTCCTGCTCAGTCGGCTGGCGCTTGGTGACGACGGTCAACTCACCCGGCGTGCCGTTGTCGCGGCCCTGGACAAGCCAGCCGCCGGCGATCGACTTTGCCGTCAAACCCGCGCGGGCGGGGTCGGGCAATTCGCCGGTCAGCAGCAGGCGAAGGTTCTTCTTGGCGGCGAACAGCGCGATCGCTTCTTCGTCGGCATCTGGGGCGACGACGACTTCGGTAAAGATGCCGGTGATTGCGCGCGCGGTCTCGGCGTCGAGCGTGCGGTTGACGGCGATGATGCCGCCGAATGCGGAGACCGTGTCGCAGGCGAACGCTGCGGCGTAGGCTTCGGCGAGCGTGGCGGCGGTGGCGACGCCGCAGGGGTTGGCGTGCTTGACGATCACGACGGAGGGGTCGGCGTCGCGGAATTCTGCGATGAGTTCGAGTGCGGCGTCGGCGTCGTTGAGGTTGTTGTAGCTGAGTGCCTTGCCCTGGAGCTGGCGCGCCTGGCCGATGCCGCGGACGTTGCCAGTTGCGGTGTAGAAGGCGGCGGACTGGTGCGGGTTCTCGCCGTAGCGGAGCGTGTCGCCGCGCTTGAGCGTGATCGGCAGGGTCGCGGGGAATTCCTCGGCCTGATCTACCGTGCCGAACCACGTTGCGATCGCCGAATCATAGGCGGCGGTGGTGGCGAACGCCTTGGCGGCGAGCGTCTTGCGGTCGTCGAGCGTGGTGGTGCCGCCCGCGACCAGCGGATAGTCGGCGGGGTCGGTGACGATCGCGACATAGGCGTGATTCTTGGCGGCCGAGCGCACCATGCTGGGGCCGCCGATGTCGATGTTCTCGATCACGGTGTCGCGGTCGGCGCCCTTCGCGACGGTTGCCTCGAACGGGTAGAGGTTGACGATCACGAGGTCGATCGCGCCGATCTGGTGTTCGGCCATCGAGGCGGCGTGACCGGCGTCGTCGCGCACCGCGAGGAGCCCGCCGTGGACCATCGGGTGGAGCGTCTTGACACGGCCGTCCATCATTTCGGGGAAGCCGGTGAGTTCGCTGACGTCGCGCACTTCGAGGCCGGCGGCGCGCAGAGCCGTGGCGGTGCCGCCGGTGGAGACGAGTTCGACGCCGTGGCTCGCGAGCGCCGTGCCGAGATCGACGATCCCGGTCTTGTCGGAGACGGACAGGAGCGCGCGCTTGATCGGGATGCTGGTCATGAGGGTCTTTCGTGGAGTCGCCGTTCGGCGGGCCTTAGCGTCGGTTGACGTTGGGGAACAGAGGGGGGTGTGGGGGATGGCTCCCCGTCACCCCCTCCCGTCATCCTGACGAAAGTCAGGACCCAGAGCCACACAGGCAATCGCTCGGTATCCTGGGTCCTGACTTTCGTCAGGATGACGGAGGTGGGTTGATGCTGTTCTTCGAAATGCAAAGGCAGACGGGAAATCAGGCCTTCTTCAGGGCCCAGCTCACACTCGCGCCGCCGGCCGCCGCTTCGCCCGTGATCATCAGTTGCTGCGTCGCGACGGGGCGGCCGTCGGCGTCGATCCAGACGCTGTCCTCCACCACCAGCGCACCGCCTCGGCAGCGGAATTGCCACAATGGGCCGCCAGGGAGGCGGAGGATCGCGCCTAGGCCGTCCGCGGTGGGCGAGACTTGGACGCCTTCGCCGAGGTGGAAGCGGATCGCGAAAAGCGACAATCCGGTGCGGCGCTTGCGGCCTTGCGGCAGCAGCGCGTCCTCGCCGCGGAGTTCGCGGCCGTCGCCGGTCAGCATCAACTGGCGGCGGTGGAGGAAGCCCCAACGGCGGACGTAACCGTCGTGGCTCGCCTCGATCCGGCTGGCGGCGTCCGATTCCTGGCGGCTGAGTTCGACCTCCGCCACGCCGCGACCGAGCGTGCCGTCGGCGTGGATCGCGGTGGAGTTGCTGTCGGCGATCGTCAGTGTGGAGTGGGCGGCGGTGGAGCGCAGGCCTTCGACCATCGCGGGCGGGAGCTGGGCGATGCCCGCGCGCGCACCGCCGCAGTTGACGACGATGCGCGCGGGACCGTCGGAGAATTCGAACGCGAGCGTCGAGGCACAGCCGCCTTCGACGAGGCGCGCGATCGGTGGCGGGGCGGCGTCGACGATCAGGACGGCGGTGCCGGCGGCGAGGCGTTGATAGCCCCAGTCGCGCGCCTGGCGGAGCGGGCGGGTGCGGACGCCGCTGGCTTCGATGACCGCGGCGACCTGCGTTTCGGTGGTGGGCCCGCCGCCCTGCCAGCTCGACAGGCCGCGATCGGCGTGCGCGACGCCGAGCAGGGCGGCGACCATCCGGGAAAGCGTGACAGCGACCGTTTCGGGCAATTCGGCGCTGCGGGCGGCGTAGCTTTCCTGGAGCAGGGTGAGCAACTGGATCGAATCGAGCAGCATCGCCGGGCTGCGTGAGACCGAGCCGCCATCGTCGAACAGACCGGTGCCGAGTGCGCGGAGCAGACCTGCCTCCCCGAATGCCTGGCGGGGCTCGCCGCCGGGGATCAGCAGGCCAGCGGCGACGACTCCGCACCAGGCGGCGATGCGGGGCGCACCCGCGGGGGCCTTGTCGGCGGTGCGATCGAGGTGGAGCGCGCCCTTCGCAAGCGCGTTCAAGACCTTGGAGCGGTAGATCTGGTCGGAGGACGACAGGATCAGCGGGGCATGCGCGGTCCAGGCGAGGATGCGGCGGCCCCACATGTCCGGGCGCCACGCGATCCCGCCCTGCGTATCGGCGTGCGCGGTCAGCCAGAGTCCCATCAGATATTCGGCGATCGGTGCGCCACGCGCACGCGTAGCGACGGTCGAGAGGTCGCGAAGCCAGGCGAAACTGTGAAGGTATTCGGCGAACGGCTTTGGGAGCGGCTTGGCGAGATCGAGCGTCTCGATATCGCGCGCCTCGCCCCGGAACGAGAGGACGCCTTCCAGCAGCATCGTGCCGCGGGGAATATCGCCGAGGATGGGGTCTTCAGGGACCGCGATCAGCTTCAGCGGATACCGCCCCTTGAGGCGGAGCGTGTGGAGCGGGGTGCGCCACGTCAGTCGGTGGAAGCGCTCGGCCAGGCGATCGGCGAGCGACAGCCCCTTGTCGCCGCCGAGACGGATCAGGCGGCGGCCTTCGTCGATCCCGTCGGGGGCGGGATCGGTCACGGGATCGCGCATTGGATCAGGCGTGGCGTTCACCCCCGCAACGCGGCGATGTTGGCGGCGTAGCGATCGGGGCCGCCGCGGAAGACCGAGGTGCCCGCGACCAGCGCGTCCGCACCCGCATCGATGCAGCGCTTCGCCCATTCGGCGTCGACACCGCCATCGACCTCGAGATCGATCATGCGACCGCTCTTCTCGATCATCGTCCGGATCGCGGTGATCTTCTTCAGCTGGCT
>JAJNQF010000373.1 GCA_021154945.1 Sphingomonas sp. | reverse complement strand
GACGATATGGTCTGCATGGGATTCCCTGATACGCGGTGACGCTCAGCGGCCCATTGCCGATCCGCGTGACGCGTCGGCGATAGATCCAAGACGATTGCGAGACGATCGACGAAATTGTTACGGTAGCGACCTAATCTCCCTCTCCCCTCGGGGAGAGGGAAGGGGCCCGCGGCTACTTAGCCGTGGGAAGGGTGAGGGCACGCGCGGCGATCACGCACACAATCATCCCCGCATCATCCGCGCGATCGTCTTCGCCGCAGCAGCCCCATAAGGCGGCTTCAACCCGGCAAGCTTGGCGACGTCGAGCTTCGATTGCTTGAAGACGGCGCGCGCGTGGCTGAACGTCCGGAACCCGTCGATCCCATGATACGCGCCCATCCCCGACGGGCCGCTGCCACCAAAGGGTAGATCCTCCATCGAGACGTGAAAGACCACGTCGTCGAGCGTCACCCCGCCCGAGATCGTCCGGTCGAGCACGCGGCGCCGCTCCGCCTCGTCGCTACCGAAATAATACAGCCCGAGCGGCCGGTCGCGGCGGTTCACCTGCGCGATCGCGTCGTCGATCCCGTCATAGCGGCGGATCGGCAACACGGGTCCGAAGATCTCCTCCTGCATCACGATCATGTCGTCGGTCGCGTCGCGGACGATATGCAGCGGCATCTTCCGCGAGTTCGCGCTGGCGAAATCCTCGTTGGCGGGGTTCACCACCTCGACCGTCGCACCCTTCGCGCGGGCGTCGGCGATCCAGTCGGTGAGGCGCCGGTGATGGCGGTCGTTGACCACCGAGGTGTAGTCGGCGTTGGCGAGCAACGTAGGGTACATCGCGCTCGCCGCCGCCTTGATGCCGTCGACCACCTTCGCCTCGTTGGCGGACGGCACGAGCATGTAGTCGGGGGCAAGACAGATCTGGCCCGCATTCATCATCTTGCCGAGCGTGACTCGTTCGGTCGCCCTGGCGATGTCCGCCGATGCGCCGAGGATGACGGGCGACTTGCCGCCGAGTTCGAGCGTGACGGGGGTCAGGTTGTCGGCGGCGGCGTGGAGGATGTGGCGGCCGATCGCGGTCGCGCCGGTGAAGATCAGGTGATCGAACGGGAGGGCGGAAAAGGCCTTGCCGACCTCCGCGCCGCCGGAGACGATTGCGAGTTCGTCCTGCGCGAAATATTTGGGGGCGATCTCTTCGAATAGCGCGGCGGTGGCAGGCGTATATTCGCTCGTCTTGGCCATCGCGCGATTGCCCGCCGCGAACACGCCGGCGAGCGGCGCGATCAGCAGGTTCACGGGGAAATTCCACGGCGCGATAATGCCGATCACACCCTTGGGCTGATATTCGACCCACGCCTTCGCCCCCAGCAGGCCGAGCGGGAACTGCACCGGACGGCGGTCGCGTTTCATCCAGCGATCGAGATGCTTGGCGGCATGCGCGATCGGCGCGAGCGACGCGCCGATATCGGTCATCATCGTCTGCTCGCGACTCCGATGCCCGAAATCCTCCGACATCACATCGCAGAACCGCGCCGTGTTATCCCTCACCATCGCTGCCGTGCGCTTGAGCCGGTCGAGGCGTACCGCTTTGGTGACGGGCAACTCCGCCATGAACGCGTCGCGCTGGGAGGTGAGGATGGTGTGCATGTCGGTCATCAGGACATCCTCGATGGTGGAGGTAAAATGGGGAATGCGTTCAGCAGGCTAAGTAGGGGCTGGCTGCTTTTAGCAAGCTAGCTGTTTCTCACCCTTGGTCGCCTCAAGGCGTTCATCGTTTGCTACGATCCGGTTTTCCATCCGCTCGAACAGCGCTGGCCAAACCTCGTTGTACTCGTGATGGAAGGTTTCCATGCATAGCGACATACTTTCAAGATGCTGACCTCCACGTAGTTCCATCCAGCGGTTTGAAAATACCGCCTCATGTTCATCGTGGTCTATCTTCGAGTATCCACAGCATAGCCCCTCATGGCTTGGGTGAGCGGTTTCTGAAAGGTCAGCATAAAGATCTATGACGCCAGCGTACTGCTTGTCGCACTTTTCTAAGACTGTCACGATGTTTATCGATTTAAGCATCGCGTCATTGTTGCGCGACCCGAGAAGCAGCGCGGTTGTCTTTTGTCCGAAAACATGAAAATCAAGCGCCTTATCGATTACTTGCTGCATCAAAATGTTTAAGTAGGTTAAGGTTGCTAACGTCTCAACGCCGCCACGAAGCAAAATTCGTGCGCCTAGGACGTGCCCTAAGCCAAATAAACGTGCGACTGGTTCATCAAATCATGATCGCGCCAGAAGGTTGCTTCACGCAACATCACGCACCGGAAAGGCGTCTTCCATTTATGGGCAATGCTGCTGCGCGCGATCAACCCACCGACGGAAATCTTGGGGAATAAACTGCTGTGCCAGTTATCGATGTTTTTCGTGACGGCATCTGAATAATCAACCGTCATCGTCCATCTCTTTAATCACGTGAAAGAACCGACTGAGCCCGGTATTAATAGAAACCGGCCTACTCCGATTTGCAACGCACCGGAAAAATATTTGCTCACGCCCCCACCGGCAAATCCCGGAACGCCTGGTCCTTGTCGACGCGGATTTCGCCGGGAAGACCAAGCACGCGTTCGGCGATGATGTTCTTGAGGATTTCGTCGGTGCCGCCGGCGATGCGCAGGCCGGGCGCCCACATCGTCGCGGCGTGGAACGCGCCCTTTAGCGGGGTCAGCGCGGGGTCGGATATGATGCCGTATTGATCGCCGGCCTCGATCGCGGTGTTGCCGATCGCCTGCAACTGGTTGGCGGCGACGATCTTGCCGATCGAGCTTTCGGGGCCGGGCACCTGGCCCTTCGACAGCGCGGTGATCGTCCGCATGCGGGTGTTGCGCAGGCCCTCCGATTGCACCCACCAGTCGGCGAGCGTCTGGCGGAACGCGGCGTCCTTCAATAGCGGACCGTCGGCGCCGTTGGCCTGGGCGGCGAAGGCGAGGATATCCTCGGGGCCGACGCCGCCGCTCGTCCCTATCGCGAGACGTTCGTTCATCAGCGTGAACAGCGCGACCTTCCAGCCGCCGTCGACCGGGCCGAGGCGTTGTGCGTCAGATATCCGGACGTCCTCGAACCAGACTTCGTTGAAGCTCGACCCGCCCGACATCTGGTGGATCGGCCGGATCTCGATTCCCGGAGCCTTCAGGTCGAGCCAGAACATCGTCAGGCCCTGGTGCTTGGGCACGTCGGGGTTGGTGCGGACCAGGACGATGCCATAGTCGCTGTAATGCGCGCCCGAGGTCCACACCTTTTGGCCGTTGATCACCCAGTCGTCGCCGTCTCGCACCGCGCGCGTGCGGATCGCGGCAACGTCGGAGCCGCCGGCGGGTTCGGAGAAGAGCTGCGACCAGATCTCGTCGCCGCGGACCGCGGGGCCGACGAACCGCCGCTTGGTCGCGTCGTCGGCATAGGCCATCACGGTCGGCACGCACATGCCGAGCCCGATCGTGAAATAGCTGCCGTCGACCGCGTGTTTCGCCTCTTCCTGGCCGAAGATCACGCTCTCGATCGGTGTGCCGCCACCGCCGCCCCATTCCTGCGGCCAGGTGATGCACGCGTAGCCGCCCGCTGCCTTGCGCGCCTGCCACGCCTTCGCCTTGGTCATGTCGTCGGGGTAATGGCCGGCGTCATGCTCGGCGATGTTCGTGTCGAGCCAGCGCCGGGCGGCGGCGCGGTAGGTGGCTTCGGCGTCGCTGTCGTTGAAGTCCATGCTCGTCCTTTCAGGCGGCCCAACTAGGCGGCATTGCGCATTTCGAGTTGGCCGACGAGGCGTTCGCGCCACGCGGCGGGGGCGCCGACGACGAGCGCGAGCTGGCGCGAGCGGCGGTAATAGAGGTGGCAGTCGGACTCCCAGGTGAAGCCCATCCCGCCATGCGTCTGGATATTCTCCTTCGACGCGAACCAATAGGCGTCGGAGGCGGCGACGCGCGCGGTGGCGGCGGCGAGCGGGAGTTCGGCGGCGCCCGCGTTCAGCGCCCACGCCCCGTAATAGGCGTTCGAGCGCGCGAGTTCGTTCTTCACATACATGTCCGCGAGCTTGTGCTTGATCGCCTGATACCCGCCGATCTGCCGGCCGAACGCGTAGCGATCGAGCGCATAGCCCTTCGCCATGTCGAGACAGCGATCCGCGCCGCCAAGCTGCTCGAACGCGAGGAGCACGGCCGCGCGGTCGAATACGGCCTGCATCGCGGCGATGCCGTCGTCGCTGCCAAGCCTTTCGCAGGGCGCGGCAGTGAACGTGAGGCGGGCGGCGCTGCGCGTGGGGTCGAGGGTTTCGAGCACGTCCGCGGTGACGCCCGCGCCCTTCTCGACGAGGTAGAGCCCGTCGCGCGCGAGGACGACGATCAGGTCGGCGACGTCGCCGTCGGTGACTGGGATCTTCTCGCCGGTCAGCCTGCCACCGGAGACGGTGGTGCGGATCGAGCGTGCGGTGACCGGGCCGGCGCCTTCGGAGGTGGCGAACGCGCCGATGACGTCGCCCGCCGCGATCCTCGGCAGCCATCGGACTTTCTGGGTGTCACTTCCGTAGAGCATCAAGGCCTCGGCGACGAAATAGACGGTCGAGGCGAACGGGATCGGCGCGCAGGCGCGGCCGAGTTCCTCGGCGATCGCGCAGAGTTCGATATGGCCGAGGCCTAGTCCGCCGAACTCTTCGGGGATCGCCGCGCCGAGCCAGCCTTGCGCGCCGACGGCTTTCCACAGGTCCGCATCATACGCTTTGGCGGGATCGTCGAGCACCGCGCGGACACGGTCGCTGCCGCAGTGCGCGGACAGAAACTTGCGCGCTTCGTCCTTAAGGAATTTCTGGTCGTCGGAATAATCGAAGTTCATGCGGACTCCTTCGAATGCGCCCAATATTCGTCGCGGAGCAGGCGCTTGTAGAGCTTGCCCGTCTCGTGCCGCGGCAATGTCTCCCGGAAGTCGATCCGGCGCGGTGCCTTGACGTGGCTGAGGTTGGCGCGAGCGAAGGCGCTGAGCTCGGCTGCGAGTTGGTCGCGGTCCTCGGATGGATCGGCGGGGCAGATTATCGCCACCACCTGTTCGCCCATCTCGTCGTCGGGCGCGCCGATCACCGCGACGTCGGCGACCTTGGGGTGGGTGACGAGGAGGTTCTCAATCTCGGCGGGGTAGATGTTCACGCCGCCCGAGATGATCATGAAGCTCTTGCGATCGGTGAGGTAGAGATAGCCCTCCTCGTCGAGCCAGCCGACATCGCCGAGCGTCGTCCAGCCGTGTGCGTTGGCGGCTTCCGCGGTCTTGGCGGGATCGTTGTGATATTCGAACGCCCCGCCGCCCGCGAAATACACGTCGCCTTCCGCGCGCGGGGGCAGCGCGTTGCCGTCCTCGTCGCAGATCATCGTCTGCGCGGTGAGGTTGCGGCCGACCGAGCCCTTGTGCGTCAGCCATTCCGCGCTGGAGATCGCGCAGAACCCGTTGCCCTCGGTGCCGGCGTAATATTCGCCGATGATCGGGCCCCACCAGTCGATCATCGCCTGCTTGACCGGAAGCGGGCAGGGGGCGGCGGCATGCCACACCGCTTGCAGCGACGACACGTCGTAACGCGCGCGGACCTCGGGCGGCAGTTTGAGCAGGCGGATGAAGTGCGTCGGCACCCATTGCGCATGCGTGACATGGAACCGTTCGATCGCGGCGAGCGCAGCTTCGGGATCGAAATGCTCCATCACGACGACAGTGCCGCCGACCTGATGCACCGCCATCGACCAGCGCAGCGGTGCCGCGTGATAGAGCGGCGCGGGCGAAAGATAGACCATCTCGGGCGTGAAGCCGTACAGCCCCTTGCCGAGCATCACGAGCGGCGAGACGTTGGTGCCGAATGGCTCGTCGGACAGCGCGTGCTTGACGCCCTTCGGCTTGCCGGTGGTGCCCGACGAATAGAGCAGAATGCCGCCGGGTGAGGGGTCTGCGATCGGGTGCGAAGGCATCGTATCGCGCGCTGCTTCGTAGGATTCGTATCCGTCGATCGTGCCGTCGACCACGTAGCGCCGCACGTCGTCGAGCATCGGCACCAGCGCGGCGGCAACCTCGGCGCATCCTTTGCTCACGATCAGCACGCGGCAATCGCCGTCGCGGATGATGTACGCCGCCTCAGCCGCGGTCAGTTTCGACGAAAGGCAGGTGCAATAGACGCCGGTGCGCTC
>JAJNQF010000365.1 GCA_021154945.1 Sphingomonas sp. | reverse complement strand
CCGCGACGAGCAGGTCGACCGACCCCGCCGCCAGCGCATCCGCCGCCAGGATCGCCGCCTGCATCCCCGAACCGCACATCTTGTTGACGGTCGTCGCCTCGACGTGATCACCCAGCCCGGCGTTGATCGCCGCCTGTCGCGCCGGCGCCTGGCCGAGCCCGGCGGGGAGCACGCAGCCCATGTAGATCCGCTCGATCTCGGCAGCCGACACGCCCGACCGCTCGACCGCACCGCGCACCGCGTCGGCGCCAAGCTGCGTCGCGGTCGCGCCCAACAATGCGCCTTGGAACGAACCCATCGGCGTACGTGCGTAGGACAGGATGACGATAGGATCTCGATCGGCGGCCACTTCAGCTCTCCATGTATTTTTCTGCCCCGTATCTGGGGTTGATGTGCGGCAATACAAAGCACGGGCGGACGCGCCTAGACCCGTCGGCATGGAAACCCTCATCATGACGCTCAAATGGTGTGCCGCCGCGTCGGGGGTGATCGCCGCGTTCATGGTATCGCTCGATTTCGGGCGGCGCGTGACGGGGTGGGGGTTCGTGCTGTTCGTCGGCTCGTCGATCGCGTGGCTGAGCGGTGCGGCCTTGACCGGGGACTGGGCGCTGGGCACGCAGAACATCGTGTTGTTCGGGATCAATCTCCTCGGCGTGTATCGCTATTTGGTGCGGAAAACGGGTGTCTGAGGCGGCGTTCTGGGCGGTGTCGCTGGGCGTGCTCGGCGCGATCATCGGCAGCTTCGTCGCGGCGCTGGTGACGCGCTGGCCCGATGGCCGATCGGTCATGCAGGGGCGTTCGGCCTGCGATGCGTGCGGCAGAACGCTGCGCGCGACCGACCTCGTGCCGCTGCTCAGCGCTCTTGTACTGAGAGGACGCTGTCGTTCGTGCCGCGCACCGATCAGCCCCGTCCACTGGCGGATCGAACTGGCCGGACTGGCGATCGGTGCCGCGGCGGGGTTGGTCGTGCCGGGACCCATCGGGATCGCAGGCGCGGTCTTCGGATGGCTGCTGCTGGCGCTCGCCAGTCTCGATCTCGTCGCGTTCTGGCTGCCCGATCGGTTGACCCTGCTGCTTGCCGCGACCGGATTGGCGAGTGCGGCGTTGGGCATCGATCCGCCGCTATCCGAGCGGTTGATCGGCGGCATCGCCGGGTTCGGGACGCTGTGGCTGGTCGCGTTCGGCTATCGACGCATACGAGGACGCGACGGTATGGGCGGCGGCGATCCGAAGCTGTTCGGCGCGATCGGGTTGTGGCTCGGATGGCAGATGTTGCCCGCCGTCCTGCTGATCGCGAGCATGATCGGGCTCGGCGTGGTCCTCTCCGCGCTTCTCAAGGGACGCAGCATGGCGGCGGACACCGCGCTTCCATTCGGCGCGTTGCTGGCGATCGCGGGTTATCCCGCGTGGCTGTTCATGATAGGCCTGACGCCATGATATCGCTCGCTCTTATGCTCGCGCTGCAAACCGCGGCGCCTGCGCCAGCTGCAAATCCAGGTCCGGGCCCGCTCGGCGCGATCGGCAAGCAGAAGCTTCCCGCCAAGGGGTGCGCCGCGTATCTCTGGAGCATGGACGCCGGCCGCCAACTCGTTGCGATGGCCACCGCCGACCCGGCGCAGATCCGCCTTGCGGTCGACGGCAAGACGACCGACTATGCGATGGCGACCCAGTCAGCCGCGATCGGTTTCGGCTTTGGCGGCGTCACCGTGTATCGTGGTGGCGACGTCACCGCGACGCTCGACATGGCGGTCGCCGTCCGTGCAGACATCTCGGCCGGCGCGACCGTGACCTCCGCGACGCTAAGGATCGACCGCCCCGGCCGTGATACCGTCGTCATGCCGGTCGGTGGCCTAATCGGCTGTGTCTGAGGTAAATTTGTTGGAAACCAAGCCGTCCTACGTGCGTTACGTGGACGAAGATGGGGGTGAATCGTACACGATTGCCGTCCGTAAAGGGGATCGTGTGACAGCTTCGAATAGCCGGCATCATTGGCTCGCTCTCGCGTTGGTAGCGTCGACAACGGGGTTTGCGGGTATCGGTTCCGCGCAGCTTGCCAAGCCGGGCACCGCCCCGGCCAAGGGTCCCGACGCGCCCAAGCCGAGCGATCAGCCGCAGTCCACCGACCCGCGCTCCGACGCGCCGATCGTTCCCGATTCCGAATTCGACAGCGCGCTGCCGCCGCTGAGCGGTGACCTGAATGCGCCGTTGGAAGCGATGGCGCCGCTGCCTGCCCCGTCGACCCAGGCACCTGCGAACCAGACACCTGCAACCCAGGCACCCGCAACGCCCGCAACCGCGACGTCTCCCGCGACCACGCTTGCGGGCGACGTCCTACCGCCGACCGGTCCCAGCGATCCGCAACTGGCGCAACCGCTGACACCGCTGTCGAGCTTCGACACGACCCCGCTCCAGACCGCCGCGGATATCAAGGACAAGGACGCGCCTGAGATCCGCTACGAGACCGCCACCAAGGGGCTCGACAAGGCAGGCGACGGGCTCGAAGGCGAATACAAGGCGCTGTCCGCCCTGAACGAGGGCAAGGGCAAGGCCGCGAACGCCACGCAGGTCGCGGCGCGCGCACGCGAGGACGAGGCACTCGCGGTGCGGTTGCTCAAGTCGCTCGGCTATTACGACGCGACCGCGATCTCGACGATCGAGACGATCCCCGATGCAGACACGACCAAGCCCGCGCGGCTGAAGGCGACTGTCAGCGCGCAACCCGGCCGGCTCTATTCGCTGTCGTCGATCACCGTGAAGTCGGATCCGACGACGCCCGCGGATCTGGTCCGCACGCAATTGCCGCTCAAGGTCGGCGACCCGATCGAGGCTGCGCGCATTCAGGGCGCCGAGGCGAACGTCAGCCTGACGCTGCCGCAGCAAGGCTATCCGTTCGTCAAGGTCGGCGAGCGCGATATCTTGCTCGACGACCAGACCCCGACCGGCGCGTACACCTTGCCCGTCGACACGGGTCCTCGCTCGTCGTTCGGACAGCTGCGGACCGAAGGCGATCCGGTCTTCAATCTGGAGCATCTGAGCCTGTTCCCGCGGTTCAAGTCGGGCGAACTCTACGACAACCGGATGACAGACGATCTGCGCGATGCGCTGGTCGCGACGTCGCTGTTCTCGACCGTGTCGGTCGAACCGGTCCGGACCGGCACGATCAACCCCGATGGCACAGAACAGGTCGACCTGCTGGTGCGTCAGAGCGAGGGCAAGCCGCGCTCGCTCGGCGGCAATGTCGGCTTCTCTACCGGGCAGGGCTTCCGCGCGGAAGGCACGTGGCAGCACCGTAACCTGTTCCCGTACGAGGGCGCGCTGATCGCCTCGGTGATCGCGGGGACGCAGGAACAGGGCGTGTCGGGCACGTTCCGCCGCGCGAACGCAGGCAAGCGCGACAAGACGTTCAGCCTGACCGCGGGCGCGAACCATTCGAACTACGACGCCTATGACGCCTTCACGACCAGCGTCGGCGTCCGCTGGAGCTACGACTCCACGCCGATCTGGCAGAAGCCGCTGACCTATTATTACGGCGGCGAACTCGTGGGCACGAACGAGAGCGTCTACGACTTCGCGCAAGGCAGGGACGTCCGCCGCACCTACGGCATCGTCGCGCTGCCGGGCCAGGTTCGGTTCGATCGCTCGGACAATCTGCTCAACCCGACCAAGGGCTATCGCCTGACGCTCAACCTCAGCCCCGAAACATCGGTGCAGGGGTCGGTGAAGCCGTACATCCGAACGATGATCGAGGGGACGTTCTATTACCCCATCTCCAGTAGCATCGTGATCGCCGGACGTGCCAAGGCCGGCTCGATCCAGGGCGTCGACCGCGACGACCTGGCGCCATCGCGGCGCTATTATGGCGGCGGCGGCGGATCGGTGCGCGGCTATGGCTATCAGCGGCTCGGGCCGTTCGATCCCAACGGCAACCCGGTCGGCGGTCGGTCGCTCAACGAATTCGCACTCGAAGCCCGCTACCGGTTCGGCGATTTCGGCATCGTGCCGTTCATCGACGCCGGCAACAGCTACGAGAGCAGCACGCCGAACCTGTCGTCCCTGCGCTACGGCGCGGGCATTGGCGGGCGCTTCTACACCAGCTTCGGCCCGATGCGTATCGATGTCGCGACGCCGCTGAACCCACGCGAGGGCGACGGCAAGATCGCCCTCTACATCTCGATCGGGCAGGCATTCTGATGGCCGAAAACGGCACTCCCGCTGGTGAACGGGGCCCTGCTGAGCGGGACCAGTTCGAGCAGTCCGAAACGGTGATCGTCGAGCGTCGCCCGTTGTGGCAGCGCATCCTGAAATGGCTTGCGATCCTGGTCGTCGGGCTGATTGCGCTCGTGCTGATCGTGCTGTTCGGGATCAACACCGATCCGGGCCGCCGCCTCGTCGCGGATCAGATCGGTGGCTACACCACCGCATCCGGGCTCAACATCAAGGTCGGTCGGATCGACGGCTCGATGTACGGCGCGATGACACTCAGCGACGTCCGCGTGTCCGATCCCAAGGGCGTCTTCCTGACCAGCCCGAAGCTCGCCGTCGACTGGCGCCCGTTCGCGTACACCAAGAATCACATCGACGTGCGCTCGCTAACGACACCGCTCGTCACGTTGCAGCGTCGCCCGGTGCTGAACGCGACGCCGACCGATCCGAACGCGCCGCTGCTCCCCGATCTCGACATCGACGTGAACCGGTTGGCGATCGACCGTTTCGTCATCGCCAAGCCGGTGACTGGCCAGACGCATATCGTGAAGATCGACGGCGCGGTGCACATCGCCGACAAGCGCGCGCAGCTGACGACCAACGCGACCGCGTTGACCGGCCGCGGTATCGCTGGCGGCGACCGCCTCGTGCTCAAGCTCGACGCGGTGCCCGAGCAGAACAAGCTCGACGTGAACGTAAAGCTGACCGCTCCGGTCGGCGGCGTCGTCTCGACGATGGGCTCGTTCAAGGCGCCGCTGACTGCGAGCGTCGATGGTCGTGGCAGCTGGGCGTCTTGGCAGGGTCGCGCTGTCGCGACGCTCGGCGGCGGGCAGTTGGCGAACCTCGGGCTGACCGCGAAGAACGGCCACATCGAAGTACGCGGCTCGACGCGTCCCGGCCTGTACCTCGAAGGTCCAGTCGAGCGCCTGACCGCGCCACAGCTCGATGTCGCGATCGATACCACGCTTAACGATCGCAAGGCCGACACGCGGATGACGTTAAAGTCGGACGCGCTCGCGGTCGACGCCGGCGGCCTGATCGATCTCGCCAACAGCCGGTTCGGCAATTTCGCGGTGAACGCGAAGCTGCTGACGCCCGGCGCGATCCTGCCGAACCTGCGCGGTCGCGACGTCAGCGCGCGCGTTGTCCTCGACGGCGCGTTCGCGACGCCGACGGTAGACTACAAGGTCCGTGCGGCAACGATCGCGTTCGGCGACATGGGCGTCGAGAACCTCTACGCGGAGGGCCTCGCGCGCGTGAACTCGGACCGCATCTTGGTGCCGGTGAAGGCACGCGCACGTCGCGTGACGGGGCTCAACGCCGCGGTCGGCGGGCTCGCCACGAACGTCGCGATCGACGGCGATTTCGCGATCTCCGGCGTCAACGTCCTGTCCGACAATCTCAAGATCCGCTCGGACAAGATCGACGCAACCGCGGTGGTCGTCGCGAACATGTCGACCGGCCGCTACACCGGCGCGCTGAAGGGCCGGGTCAACAACTACCGCGTCGATGGCATCGGCATCGTCAACCTGACGACCGACGCCAAGCTGGTACCGGGACCGAATGGTGGCTTCGGCATCACCGGCCGTGTCGTCGCGCAGACCGCGCAGATCTTCAACGAGGGCGCGCGCAGCTTCCTCGGCGGTAACGCGATCGTCCGCTCGGACATCGGCTACAGCCCGGAAGGCATCGTTACCTTCCGCAATCTCCGGATGAATGCGCCACAGTTCCGCGTCACGCGCGGCGAAGGTCGCTTCGATCCCGCCACCGGCGCGGTGCTGGTCAATGCAGACGCGTATTCCACCGTCTACGGCCCGCTGTCGGCCCGCGTGACGGGAAGCGCGACGGCTCCTGTCGTCGTTCTGCGCGCACCGCGTCCCGGCGTCGGCGTTGGGCTAGTGAACCTCAACGCCCGGATCGTCGGCCGCGGCGGCGCCTATGCCGTCACTGCGAGCGGCGGCACCAACTACGGCCCGTTCACCGCCGACGTGCGGGTTACGCCGGGCACGCAGCTCGCGGTCGACGTGCGCCGCGTGGTGTTCGCCGGGATCACCGGTCGCGGCCGGATCGTGCAGACCGCGGCCGGCCCGTTCTCGGGTGCGCTCCAGTTCGCTGGGCAGGGCCTGACGGGCAATGTCCGCCTCGCCAACCAGGGCGGTTATCAACGCGCCGACGTCGCCTCGCGCGCCAACGGTGCCAAGATCCCGGGGATGGTGGACTTCACCATCGGCCGCGCGATCGTCAACGCCACCGCGGTCATGACGCCGACGCCACAGATCGTCGCCGACGCGCAGATCGCCGACATGCGCTATGGGGCGATCGTCCTGTCCGCAGCACGTGCGAAGGTGAATTACGTCGGCGGCAACGGCACTGCGCAAGCGGTGCTGACCGGCTCGAACGGCGTGCCCTTCCGCCTCGCCGTCAACGCCAAGCTCAGCCCGAACAATTACCTCGTCGCGGCACAGGGTCAGGCCAACGGCATCGACTTCCGCACCGTCAATCCGGCGCGCATCCAGGCGGTGAAGGGCGAATACCGCCTGTCGCCGACCCGGATCGACTTCGGTGGCGCAGGCGGTGGCTCGGCGCGCCTGGCCGGCAGCTATGGCCGCGGCACGAACGCGCAGGTCCGGCTCGATCGTCTCGATCTGTCGACGCTGTCGGCACTCGTCCCGAACCTCGGCATCGGCGGCAAGGCGACCGGCAGCCTCGACTTCTCGCAGGCGAACTCGGCCGCATTGCCGACGGCCGACGCACGCGTGACCGTCGCCAACTTCACGCGCTCGGGCCTTGCTGCCGTCTCCGAGCCGGTCGACATCGTGTTCGCCGGAACGCTTGGCGGCGATGGCGCTACCGGTCGTGCACTGGTCCGTCGGGGCACTTCCGTCATTGGCCGGATGGTCGCGAACCTGCGGCCGCTACCGGCCGGGAACGGCTCGTGGAGCACGCGCCTGATGGCTGCGCCGCTCTCGGGCGGGATCCGCTACAATGGCCCATCGGCGGTGCTGTTCAGCTTTGCGGCGATCCCGAACCAGCAGCTGTCAGGGCCGATCGCGGTCGCCGCTGATTTCTCAGGTCGGCTGCAGGCACCGCAGCTCAACGGCGTCGTCCGTGCCGATAACCTGACCTATGACAACGAAACCTACGGCACGCGCCTTTCGCAGATGCGGATCGCAGGCCGTTTCTCGAACACCGACCTCCAACTGACCCAGCTCAATGCGAAGGCTGGCGACGGTACCGTGCAGGCGCAGGGCAAGATCGGCTTTGCGGCGGACAGCGGCTTCCCGATCGATATCCGCGCGACGCTGAACAATGCACAGCTCGCGAAGAGCGACGCGATCAGCGCCACCACGACCGGCACGGTCCGCCTCACGCACGATCGCAACGGCGGGCTGATCCAGGGCGATCTCCAGATCCCCGAGGCGCGCTATCAGATCATCCGCCAGGGCCAAGCCGAAGTCCCCGAACTGACCGGGGTACGGCGCAAGGGCGATGTGCGTACGCCGCTGTCGACCGACCGGTCGGAGGTGCCGAATGCCGGCTCGTTCAAGCTCGACCTCCGCGTCCGTGCGCCGAACCAGCTGTTCGTGTCGGGCATGGGCCTCGAATCCGAATGGGAGATGGACATGCGGATCGGCGGCACGTCCGCTGCGCCGATCGTCACCGGCGGTCTGGATATCGTCCGCGGGACCTACTCGTTCTCGGGCAAGCGATTCGAGGTCACCAAGGGCCAGATCCGCTTCCGCGGCGGCGCGCTGACCGACCCGGACATCAATATCCAGGCGTCCACCACGACCAGCGACATCACCGTCATCATCAACGTGACGGGTACCGGGCAACGTCCGCAGATCGCGTTCACCTCGACGCCGACGCTGCCGCAGGACGAGGTGCTAAGTCGCCTGCTGTTCGGGTCGAGCCCGGCCAATTTGTCGGCGACCGAGGCGATCCAGCTGGCGTCTGCGCTGAACTCGCTGCGCGGGTCGGGCGGCGGCGGTCTCAACCCGCTCGGCAAGCTGCGCTCGGCGACCGGGTTCGACCGGTTGCGCGTGCTCGGCGCCGACGAGGCGACCGGGCGTGGCACCAGCCTCGCGGCGGGTAAGTACATCACGAAGAACATCTATGTGGAGATCGTGACCGACGCGAAGGGCTTCACTTCGACCCAGCTCGAGATCGCGCTGACAAGGGCGCTAAGCTTGTTGTCGGCAGCGGGATCGAGCGGCGGGCAGAGCGCGAGCGTCAAATACACGAAGGACTATTGAGTAAATATCACAACAGGATAGGTTCGGTTATGAAACCTACGGCGTAACGCCGGGGCGAGGGGATGCAGCATGACCGAGCATGTCGACGTGATCGTGGTGGGCGCCGGCATTTCCGGGATCGGCACCGGCTACCACCTTCAGATGCGCTGCCCCGACCGGACCTACATGATCCTCGAGGGTCGACAGTCGATGGGCGGGACGTGGGACCTGTTCCGCTATCCCGGCATCCGCTCCGATTCGGACATGCACACTCTCGGGTTCGTCTTCCACCCCTGGACGGCAGCCAAGTCGATCGCCGACGGCCCCTCGATCCGCGCCTATGTCGAGGAAACGGCGCACGCGTACGGCATCGACCGGAAGATCCGCTACGGCCATCACGTGAAGTCCGCCGCGTGGTCGACCCAAGACGCGCGCTGGACGGTCGAAGCTACGGGACCCGATGGCGCATCGGTCACGCTGACCTGCAACTTCCTGTCGATGTGCGCGGGCTATTACAATTACGCCAAGGCCTATTCGCCCGAGTTCGAGGGTGCGGAGAGCTTTGCCGGGCAGATCGTCCACCCGCAATTCTGGCCCGAGGACCTCGACTATAGCGGCAAGCGAGTCGTCGTGATCGGCAGCGGCGCGACCGCGGTGACGCTGGTGCCGACGATGGCGAAGACCGCCGCGCATGTGACGATGCTCCAGCGCTCGCCGACCTACATCGTCGCGCGCCCGGGCGAGGATGGCGTGGCGAACTGGCTGCGCGGCAAGCTTCCGGCCAAGGCCGCCTACGGCATCACGCGGTGGAAGAACGTGCTGATGGGGATGGTCTTCTATCGTCTGGCGCGAAAGAAGCCGGCCAAAGTGAAGGAGCGGATGATCGGCATGGTCCGCGATCAGCTCGGCCCCGACTATGACGTCGCGACGCATTTCACGCCGCGCTACAACCCGTGGGATCAGCGCGTCTGCCTGGTGCCCGACGGCGACCTGTTCACCGCGATCAACGCCGGCACCGCCTCGATCGTCACCGACACGATCGCACGGATCACGCCCGAGGGCATCCATCTCGA
This sequence comes from Sphingomonas sp., assembly GCA_021154945.1. GTDB lineage: Bacteria > Pseudomonadota > Alphaproteobacteria > Sphingomonadales > Sphingomonadaceae > Sphingomonas. The sequence continues at coordinate 2,520 of JAJNQF010000365.1, read as the reverse complement.
TTCGGGGAAGGACCTGCCCGCCGACGTGATCGTCACCGCCACCGGCCTCGAACTGCAACTGATGAGCGGCGTCGCGTTCAGCCTCGACGGCAAGCCGATCGAGCTCGCCGGACGGCTCCAGTACAAGGGGATGATGTTCGACGGCGTGCCGAACCTGTCCTCGACCTTCGGCTACACCAACGCTTCCTGGACGCTGAAGGCCGACCTGACCGCGGTGTATGTCTGCCGCCTGCTCAACACGATGAAGAAGCGCGGCCTGCGCCAGGCGACCCCGCACAACGACGATCCGACGATGAAGAACGAGGCGTTCCTCGACTTCACCTCCGGCTACGTCCAGCGCGCCGCCGCCGCCCTGCCAACCCAGGGAGAGCGCAAGCCGTGGAAATTAAACCAGAACTACGCGCTGGACCTGATGGCGCTGAAGTTCGGCTCGATCGACGACGCGATGGTGTTCTCGAACCCGGTGCGGGTTCGGGCAATTCAGACCGAGCTAACCAAAGCGCACTGATCGGCTACTATGTCGCGGTCCTCCATGAAGTGTAGGTACCAGCGTCATATCATGCGCGGCAAAGAGAGGTGACTCGCGTGCCAAACCGGACCGTCGTGCGCATGCGGTACAACGGTATCAGCGGTTGTCGAAGATCGAACTTCAGGCCGATCACGGTTAACGTAGCGCACTAGAATAAAAGGGCTTGGCAATCTCGTCACTGCCTATGTCGACCATGCTTCAACTGCGAAAACCCGCAATTTATCAAGCAACGGCAATGACATGAGATGTTGCGCCACAATCGTCGGCGATCTGCCGAATCGAGCCAAGTTTCGGCCCGACTATCAATAGGCATCTTTATTCAATGCCCCAACGATACCCGGGCCGACGAAGTCATTCACCAGGGGCGAATGTTATCATAAACGAGCGAGATGAGGAAATTCAGCATTTTTATGCTCCCTTGTAAACACCCGCTAGGGTGTGAAGCCGGTATAGTGGATAACAAAACGTTAAACAATTATTTTTAGAGTTCGTTAACCACGAATGATGGTTAGCAGTCCACCGGCTTAAGGGTATCTTTATGCGTCTGCGAATATCCCGGGCCACATGAAGGAATTTCCGCAGTCGCAATTCGAGCGTATGGCGCGGCCGGGCAGCACCCAGGCTGGTTCCGAGGTTCGATCGGAACTGACGCGAGACGTACTTTCTTCAGTTCTTCAAGGGGGTTGGCGGTTTGTAGTCCTGGCGGAGATCGCGAACTTCGCGGTCTTGCGACGACATGTCGGTAAACCGCGTGCGGACACGCTGATTGTCGACGTCGCGGCGCGGATTGCCAGGGCGCTTCCTGAGGCGCGAACCGTTATTGCGGGTCGTGACATTGCCGAGATCGCCTTTGAAAGCGATGCGAGGCTCGCGCTCGACCTTGCGTTGACCGCGATCGAAGTCGCGTTCGAGTTGCCGTTCGATCTTGACGGCGAATCGTACATGGTTTGCCTCCAACTCGGCGCGGCCGCCGCCGACGGCCACCGCGACGAAGTGCATCTTCTCGAGGAGGCTGAGAAAGCACTTCGTGACGCACGCACCGAGCACGTTGCCGTGGCGCGTGACGTCGCTGGTGATTCTGCGGCGATCGATCGAGCGGAGTTGGGGCGTGACCTTACCCGAGCGATCGAAAATGAGGAACTTTTCCTCCAGTATCAGCCGAAGGTTCATCTCCGTCGGCAGGAAATTACGAGTGTGGAGGCACTCGTCCGATGGACGCATCCAACTCGAGGGTTGGTGCTGCCAAGCGATTTTATCCCCATTGCCGAGGAGTCGCGGGATATCGTTGCGCTGACACTATGGACGATCCGGCGATCGATTCAGGATCAGAGGATATTGGCCGAGCATGGCCACGATCTCCGAATTTTCATCAATATCGCAGGTGTGCTTTTGGCGGACGAGCGATTCGTTCGACGCGCATGTGCGCTGGTTGAGGATAGTGGCGCGCAACTTGGCTTCGAAATCACCGAGACGTCGGTGATACGTGATCCCGAAAGCGCAATCGCCAATCTGAAAGTGTTTGCTGCGATCGGTATCGTTATCGCAATCGATGACTACGGTGCGGGGCTTTCTTCACTCGCTTATCTGAAGCAGCTACCCGCACGAGAACTCAAAATCGATAAACTCTTCGTTACGCAACTGACCAGTTCCAACCGCGATCCGCTGATCGTTCGATCGACGATCGATCTTGCGCATGCGCTCGAGATGGAAGTCGTTGCCGAGGGGGTAGAGACGCAAGCCGCTATGGCGCTGTTATCGGTCATGGGTTGCGATATGATCCAAGGTTTCCTCATCAGTCGACCGATCAATATCGATGCGCTGATTCACTTCCTCGACGAGGGCAAGCATTTGGCAATCGCGGCAAATGCGCGCGCTCCGCTTAATCGACTTGCGACCGTGTGGAAGCGCGCCTGAGATCCATGATGTCCCCCCGCGGTTTAGCCTTTGCGCTTTTGATGATTGCCGGAATATCCATTTCGGGGGCGGCCACC
>JAJNQF010000321.1 GCA_021154945.1 Sphingomonas sp. | reverse complement strand
CTCCCTTCCAGGGAGGGGAGAAAACTTACGTAGAGACCGTCGGTCGTACCGATTTCTGCTCGACCCATCTCCCTCTTGTTCTCCCGCGAAGGCGGGAGCCCAGTCTGGGTCCCCGCCTTTGCGGGGGAACAACGCGGGGGTAGATCGCCAGCGTGGGGGCGCCTCAGTTTTTCGGATCATCCAGCACGATCGGCACGCGATTGGACGTATCCGGCTTCTTCCGGAACTTGCCGGCCACGTCTCGTACCAGCGCCATCGGATCCTTCCCCTCGCCATTTTCGCAGCAGCTATGCGGATCGATCAGCGCGCCGATGCCGCGGATCAGCACGACCGGGACCGTCAGCAAATCCACGCCGGTGCAGCCACCCGGCGGGCAGGGCCGCCCGGCATTGTCGAGCGCAGCGCGCGGATCGCCGGTCGGCTGGCGCGGGCGGTCCTGCGGCGGGCGTTCGCCGGGCAGGGGGAGGCGCTGCTCCGACGACCCGTTGCTGCCGCAGACCACGATTTCGGTCGGATTCGAACCGGGGCAGGCGGGGGGATTCAGGATCGACCAGCTCTGCGGCGGCGGAGCGACGATCGGCGTCGTCGGCGCGGTGGCTTGCAACAGGATCGACAGCAGGATCAGAGTGCCTCCAAAGTCCTAGTTGACGGTACCGACGGGACCATCGAGGTCGATCGGCACGCGGCCTCGCTTGTCGGGTTTCTTCGCCAGCGCGCTCTTGATCAGCCCGACTGCCGCCTTGGCGATCGGGGCTATCGGTGGACCAAAGCCAACTTGGCACCCGCGCTGGCTGGCCGCACACGGCGTAGCCTCCAGTTGCAGCGCGCGGACGGCGCTGAGGTTGGGGTTGGAGGCAACCGCGTGGTCGGGCGGGCCGCGCTCGTCGGGCAGTGGCAGGCGCGGGCTGTTCGCTGCGGGGCCACCGCAGACGATGATCTCGTTGCCATCCTTCGAGGCGGCCGCGCACGGATCGACCAGGATCGAGAAGCGCTCCGGCTTCGCGTTCGGAGACGGTGTGGCGACCTGCATCAGCACGGACAGGATGGCGGCAAACATCGGATAATCCCTTTACGGCGCGGGCTTGCGGAACGACGTGCCGCCTTCGCCGCCCATCGTCATGCTCACGCCCGCCATCCCGCCACCGACCTGGAACGGACCGAGATCGGCGAGTGGCGAGGTGCGGCGGAGCAAGCGGGTCCGTTCGTTGCGGACGCTCTCATGCTTGGGATCGCCCGCGTCGTGGACGACGAACGGCACACGAAACCGGTCCGCGGTACGCATACCGCAGACCGTGATATCGGTCTCATCGGCGCTTTGGATACAGGGTTGCTCGGCGGCCATCCGCGCCTTTGCGGTGGCCATCAGGGGGTCCTCGATCAGTATCGACAGCAGCATCGCGAGCATCGGCGCCTCCCGGACAGACATTCAGACTGACCGCGATCGGGCGCCGGGGCAAGCATCATTGCTCGATCTTGGCGACTCCGAGCCTGGGAATGTCGATCGCCGGGCAACGATCCATCACGACTTTCAGTCCTGCAGCCTCGGCGCGCGCTGCCGCTTCTTCGTTGCTGACGCCGAGTTGCATCCACACAGCTTTCGCACCCGCTGCAATCGCCTGATCGACCGCCTCGCCGGCTGCGGCCGAGTTGCGGAAGATATCGACGATGTCGATCGGGTCGCCGAGTTGCGACAGCTCACGGAAGACGAACTCGCCGTGGATGTGCTCGCCGGTGATCTGCGGATTGACCGGGATGACTCGGTAGCCGTGTGCTTGGAGCTTGGCCATCACGCCGTAGGAGGCACGGTCCGGGCGATCGGACGCGCCAATCATCGCGATCGTCCGTGCGCCTTCGAGCAAGGCCTTGATGTCGGCATCGGCGGTCAACGGCATCGATGCCTCCTATCGGGGGAAACCTGGTCCGCTCGTACCGCAACTCAACGCGTCGGGTACGACCGGTAATCAGACAACGTAGATCAGGCTCGCGGGTTTCACAGTTTTCCGAGCCATGCGACGACCTGAGCCGCAATCGGCATGAACACAGTATCGTCGGGGTTCGAAGCCGGCGGCGTCCCCGCATCGGACGCGGTCCGGATCGAGATCGTCAGCGGTACGCGACCGAGGAACGGGATGCCGAGTTCGCGCGCCGCCGCCTCCGCGCCGCCATTGCCGAACGGGTCGGATGCCTCGCCGCAATGCGGGCAGATATAGCCGGCCATGTTCTCGACCAGCCCGATGATCGGGATGCCGGCCTTCTCGAACAGGTCGATCGCGCGGCGTGCGTCGATCAGCGCGAGATCCTGCGGGGTGGAGACGATCACCGCGCCCGCCGGGCGATATTTCTGGACCATCGTCAGCTGGACGTCGCCGGTCCCGGGCGGGAGATCGAGCACGAGCGTATCGGTCAGGCCCCAGTCCGCCTCGACCAGCTGCCCGAGTGCGCCCGCGGCCATCGGTCCGCGCCATGCGATCGCTTTGCCCGGCTCGACGAGCTGGCCCATCGACAGCAACGGAACGCCGTACGGGGTCGGGACCGGATCGAGCACCTTGTCCTTCGCGGTCGGGCGGGTGCCCTCGACATGCATCAGGCGAGGCTGGGACGGCCCATAAATGTCGGCGTCGACCAGCCCGACGCGGCGACCGGCGCGCGACATCGCGATGGCGAGATTGGCGGCGAGCGTCGATTTGCCGACGCCGCCCTTGCCGCTGGCGACCGCGATCAGCCGGCGGGTCGAGCGTTCGGCGGTCACCGCGATCCGCACTTCGGTCACGCCGGGCTGCGTCGCGGCCATCCGCACGGTTGCCTCCAGCGCATCGCGCGCCTGCGGGTCGAGCCCGGTCGCATCGATGATGATGCCGGCCCGTGTTCCCTCCAGCCGGACGGTCGCCCGCTTGCCCGCCACTGCAGCAACCGCCGCCTTTACCGCTTCGATGTCGATCATCCGCGCCAGATAGGACCGCAAAGGCCGCTTGGCACTGTTTTTCCGCCAGCGCACACCTATAAAGGTTGGTATGACGATCTTCTCGCGCTGGTTCCGGCGCCCCGATATCCTCGCCACCGAAACACCGAAAGGCCCTTGGGGCGGCTCGGGCGACGACGGTAACCCTGGCCCGCGCAATCCCTGGGCCCTGCCGCCCGGTGGTCGCAAACCTGCGGCCAAGCCGACTGCGCTCGACGAGTTCCTGCGCAAAGCGCGTGGCTCGGGCGGCGGGGGCGGCGGCAATGGCGGCTTCGGTGGCCTCCCATCGGGCGCTAATGCCCGTGCGCTCTGGGCGATCGGGGTGGCGATCATTCTGGTCGTCTGGATCCTGTTTACCTCGATCCACCAGATCGGCCCGCAGCAACGCGGCGTCGTCACCTATTTCGGCAAATATGCCGGTACGCTCGATCCGGGCGTTCGCCTGACGATGCCCGCGCCGATCGCCGACGTGACGGTGGTCGACGTGCAGAAGATCCGCACCGACAACTTCCCTGTCGGTGATGGCGAGAACCTGACGCTGACGGGCGACCAGAACATCATCGACCTTGCTTATTCGGTCCGCTGGGACATCGCCGATCCGCGCGATTACGTGTTCCAGCTTGCCGAGCCGAACGACACCGTCCGCGCCGCCGCCGAGAGCGCGATGCGCGCTGTGGTCGCAACGACCACGCTCGACCAGGCGATCGGCACGGGGCGTACGGTGATCGAACAGCGCGTCGCCGAACTGACGCAGCAGATCCTCAACGACTATAAATCGGGTGTCCGCATCCAGGGCGTCGCGATCAAACAGGCTGCCGCGCCCGCGCGGATCGTCGAGGACTTCAACGCCGTGACCGCCGCGCAGCAGGAGGCGATCGCCAACCTCAACCAGTCGCGCTCCTATGCGCAGCAGGTCGTGGCGCGTGCGCAGGGTGAAGCGGCGTCGTTCGATAAGGTGTACGAGCAGTATCGCCTCGCACCCGAAGTGACTCGTCGACGGATGTATTACGAGACGATGGAGGCGGTGCTCGCCAAGAGCGACAAGACGATCGTCGAGACGCCGGGCGGGGTGGTGCCGTACCTGCCGCTGTCGAACGCCAAGCGCTTGCCGAACCCGGAGGCTGTCCAGTCGACGCCAGCGCCTGCCGCGGCGGCGGCTGCCCCCCAGTCTGGAGCTGCCCAGTGAACGCCGTGAGTTTCCGAAATCCGATCGTGGCCGGGATCGTCGCGCTGCTGCTGGTGATCATCGCCGCCGCGACGTTCGCGATCGTGCCCGAGACCAAGCAGGCGGTGATCCTGCGCTTCGGCCAGCCGATCCGTACGGTGAACGCATGGCAGCCCAACACCGCGTTCGGACAGACCGGCGCCGGCCTGATCTGGCGCATCCCGTTCGTCGATCGGATCGTCTGGATCGATAAGCGCGTCCAGGATCTCGAACTCGACAACACGCTGGTGCTGTCGACCGACCAGCTTCGGCTCGAGGTCGATGCGTATGCGCGCTATCGGATCGTCGATCCGCGGAAAATGCGTAACGCGGTTGGCAGCGAGGACCGTATCCCCGATCAGCTGCGCCCGATCCTGGGGTCGGCGTTGCGCAACGAACTCGGCAAGCGGCGCTTCGTCGAACTGCTGAGCCCGGAGCGGTCCGAACTGATGGACAACATCCAGAAGGGCCTCCAGCGCGTCGCCAGCCAGTATGGCGTCGAGATCGTCGATGTCCGGATCAAGCAGGCGAACCTGCCCGTCGGCCTGCCGCTCGAAAGCGCGCTCAAGCGCATGTCTAGCGCGCGCCAGCAGGAGGCGATCACGATCCGGGCCGAGGGCCAGAAGCAAGCGCAGATCGTTCGTGCGCAGGCCGATGCGGATTCGGCTAAGATCTATGCCGAGAGCTTCGGCAAGGACGCCGATTTCTACGACTTCTACCGTGCGATGCAGTCGTATCGGCATACGTTCGGCGCGGATGGCGGTCCGGCACCCGAAGGATCGACTTCGATCATTCTTTCGCCGAACAACAGTTATCTGAGGGAATTCGAGGGCCGCGGGCGTTGAGCCTGCGGAACCTTTGAACCCCGTTCATATTCAAGCATTGTTCAGAACGGCGTCCCTACGGGATACCTGTTTCGATTGATGGAACGAGAGGACAACATCTAGTGCGTTACGCCTACGCCATTACCAGTGCTCTTCTCCTCGGCGGCGCGACCGCGACGCTCGCGCTCCAGCCGAGCGGCGCGCAGGTCGCGCAGAACGAACCCGGTGCGATCCAGGCCGTGTCGCCGAAACCCGGCGCGCCGATGAGCTTCGCCGACATGGTCGCGCGGCTCCAGCCTGCGGTCGTCAACATCTCGACCAAGCAGACGATCGTCCAGAAGCAGCAGGCCAATCCGTTCGCGGGTACGCCGTTCGGCGACCTGTTCGGCGGCATGGGCGGCGGCGGCGCTCCAGGCGCTCCCCCGGTGAAGCGCGAGGGCGCATCGCTCGGCTCGGGCTTCCTGATCTCGCCCGACGGCTATGTCGTCACGAACAACCACGTGATCTCACCGGGTGCGCAGGGCGCGACGGTCGATTCGATCACCGTGACGCTGAGCGACAAGAAGGAATATGTCGCCAAGGTCATCGGCAAGGATCAGGAATCCGATCTCGCGTTGCTGAAGATCGATGCGGCGAACCTGCCGTTCGTGAAGTTCGGCGATTCGAACGGCGCGCGCGTCGGCGACTGGGTCGTCGCGATCGGCGAGCCGTTCGGCCTCGGTGGCACCGTGACCGCGGGCATCGTCTCGGCGATCAACCGCGTCACCGGTCAGGGCGGCGCGTATGACCGCTTCATCCAGACCGATGCGTCGATCAACCAGGGCAACTCGGGTGGCCCGATGTTCGACCTGAACGGCAACGTGATCGGCGTGAACTCGCAGATTTTCAGCCAGTCGGGCGGCAATATCGGCATCGGCTTCGCGATCCCCGCAGCCGTCGCCAAGCCGATCATCGCGACCTTCATGAAGGGCGGTACGATCGAGCGCGGCTATATTGGCGTCCAGCTCCAGCCGGGCGGCACGATCAACGAGGATACCGCCGCGGCACTCGGCATCCCCAAGAACCAGGGCGAGCTGATCAACGATGTGACCGCTGGCGGCCCGGCGGCCAAGGCCGGCGTGCGCGCGGGCGATGTCGTGACCAAGGTGAACGGTCAGCCGGTGACGGTCGACCAGTCGCTGTCGTATCTCGTTTCGAACGTGAAGCCCGGTCAGACCGCGCGTCTCGACATCCTGCGCAACGGCAAGCCGACGACCGCCAACGTGGTCGTCGTTCCTCGGCCGAGCGCGGACAAGCTGGCAGCGACGCTGGGCGGCGACGCGCAGGGGTTCGGTGGTGACGACAGCGATGACGGCGACGATTCCGGCACGACCGCGGCACCAACGGCAGGCGCGGCGCTCGGCATCGGCGTCCAGCCGCTGACCCCGGCGATCGCACAGGCGGTTGGCGTGGAGCCCGGCACGCAGGGCGTCGTCATCGCCGTGGTCGCGCAGACCAGCGACGCTTATGGCAAGCTCAAGCGTGGCGATGTCATCATGTCGGTCAACGGCACGCCGGTGCGTACCGCGGCCGACGTTCAGACCGCAGTGACGACCGCCAAGTCCGCCGGGCGTCCGCAGGTCCTGCTACAGGTCAAGCGTGGTCGGGGCCCGGCGCAGTTCCTGCCGGTCAAGATCAAGTAAGACACGACTGACCCGACCGATCGAAAGGACCGTCGCTCTCCCGAGCGGCGGTCCTTTTTCTTTGCATCGCGCAGGGTTAGGGTCAGCGCGTATACAGAGGACGAGAACCATGAGCGACGGCATCTTCATCGGCGCAAGCGTAGACGGCAAGCCGCAGACGCTGGAACTCAAGCGTGCCAACCGTCACGGCCTGATCGCGGGCGCGACCGGTACAGGCAAGACGGTGACCTTGCAGGGGATTATCGAGGGCTTTTCCGCGAACGGCGTGCCGTGCTTCGTCGCCGACGTGAAAGGGGACCTGTCGGGGCTTGCGATGGCCGGATCGCCGACCGCGAAGACGCATGCGACGTTTGCCGAGCGTGCCAAGGCGATCGGTGACGATAGCTGGGCCTATGCCGACAACCCGGTGCAGTTCTGGGATCTGTTCGGTGAGCAGGGGCATCCCATCCGCACCACGATCAGCGAAATGGGGCCGTTGCTGTTGTCGCGGCTGATGGATCTGAACGAGGTTCAGGAGGGCGTGCTGACGATCGCCTTCCACGTCGCCGACAAGGAAGGGCTGCTGCTGATCGACCTCGACGATCTCCAGGCGATGCTCACCGAATGCGCCGGGCGTGCGGACGAGCTGACCGTGACGTACGGCAACGTCTCGAAGCAGTCGATCGGTGCGATCCAGCGCTCGCTGCTCCAGTTGCGTACGCAGGGCGCGGAGAATTTCTTCGGCGAGCCTGCGCTGGAGATGAACGACTTCATCGGCGTCGATGACCGGGGCAGGGGGATCGTCAACATCCTCGCCGCTGACAGACTGATGGCCTCGCCGAAACTGTATGCGACCTTCCTGCTATGGCTGATGAGCGAGCTGTTCGAGCACCTCCCCGAGGTCGGCGATCCCGACAAGCCGGTGCTGTGCTTCTTCTTCGACGAGGCGCATCTGCTGTTCGACGAAGCCCCGAAAGCGCTGCTGGAGAAGATCGAACAGGTCGTCCGCCTGATCCGCTCGAAGGGGGTGGGCGTGTATTTCATCACGCAGAACCCGATCGACATTCCCGACACGGTGGCGGGGCAGCTCGGCAACCGCGTCCAGCATGCGCTGCGCGCGTTCACGCCGCGCGACCAGGCCGCGGTGAAGTCGGCGGCGGAAACGTTTCGTGCGAACCCCGGCGTCGATGTCGCGACGATCATCACCGAGTTGAAGGTCGGCGAGGCGCTGGTGTCGCTGCTTCAGGCGGACGGTGCGCCGACTCCGGTCGAGCGCACGCTGATCAAGCCGCCAGCCTCGCGCGTGGGGCCGATCACGCCGGCCGAGCGGAAGGTGATGATCGAGACCGATGCGATCGGTGCGAAATACGACACGCTGGTCGATCGCGAGTCGGCGGAGGAATTGCTCGCGGCTAAGACGCAGGAAGCTAGCGCCGCTGCTGCCGAGGCGAAGGCGACGACCGAGGCGGAGAAGGCTGCGGCCGCGCAGGCGAAGCTCGATGCGAAGGCGGCGAAAGAGGCCGAACGGGCTCGGGTTGCAGAACAACGCGAGGCGGATCGCCAACAGCGTGAGGCCGATCGCGAGGCTGCGAACTCGCCTTGGACCAAGATGGCGACCTCGGCGACCCGCGCGGCGAGTTCTTCGATCGGGCAGCAGGTGGCGAATGAAATCGGCAAGCAGGTGTTCGGCACCAAGTCGCGCCGGTCGTCGTCGAGCGGCGGCCTGGTGGGCACAGTCCTGCGCGGGGTTTTAGGCGGGCTGTTCCGGGGGTAGACTGGTTGCATGATCGGGGGCGACCTGCCCTCTACACAAACATCACCCCGGCGGAGGCCGGGGCCCAGTTGGCAAGGTCGATGTAACGGAGCGTCGTACCACGTTACCTCTGTTCCCCAACTGGGCCCCGGCCTCCGCCGGGGTGGCGCTCAAATGCTAGACAGGAGTTCCTCATGTCCCTCGATTTCGAATCCACCACCGACTGGGCCCCGACCGACTGGACCGCCGTCGGCGAGGACAGCCTCGACGACGCGATCGTGCTCCGGCGTGCGATCCACGCCGATCCCGAAGTCGGCCTTCACTGCCCCCGGACGTCGGACAAGGTGAAGGCGGCGCTTGCCGGCCTGCCGCTGGAAATCCGCGAGGGCACCTCCACCACCGGCTTCGTCGCGATCCTACGTGGCGGGCGCGGCGGCACTGCTGGGGGTAACGGGCGGACGGTATTGTTGCGCGGCGACATGGACGCGCTGCCGATGCAGGAGGAAACCGGCCTGCCGTTCGCCTCCAAGATCGACGGCGCGATGCACGCCTGCGGCCATGATTCGCACACCGCAATGCTCGTCGGCGCGGCCAAGGCACTCTGCGCACGCCGCGACGAACTGCCCGGCACGGTCGTCTTCATGTTCCAGCCTGGCGAGGAAGGGCATCACGGCGCTCGCCACATGATCGCCGACGGCCTGCTCGACTCCCCGCTGCCCGACGCTGGGTTCGCGCTCCACATCTCGCCGAACATGCCGATGGGCCATGTCGTCAGCCGCGCGGGTACGCTGATGGCCTCGACCGATACGCTGCGCGCGACGATCACCGGCCGCGGCGGGCATGCCGCGATGCCGCACGACTGCCTCGATCCGTTGCCGATCGCCTGCGAGATCGTCACGGCGTTGCAGACCTATGTCGCTCGGCAGGTCGCGGTCACCGATCCTGCGGTCCTGTCGATCACCAAGCTCAACGCCGGCAGTGCGCACAACGTGATCCCGTCGACCGTCGAGATGCTCGGCACGATGCGGACGCTGTCGGAGCGCACGCGCGAGCAGGTTCGCGCGGCGTTCATCCGCATGGTCGAAGGCATCGCCGCCGCACACGGCGCGGTCGGCACGCCGACGATCGAGGAAGGCTATCCGGTCACCGTCAACGACGAGCGCGCCACCGACCTGATGAAGGCGTGCGCGACCGCGATCGGTGGCGAGGGTGCGTATCAGGTTATGCCGCCGATGATGGGCGCGGAGGACTTCTCCTACGTGCTTCAGAAACTGCCGGGCGCGATGGCCTTTATCGGTGCAGCGCCAAAGGGGAGTGATCCGCGTACGAATCCCCCGCTGCACAATACGAAGATGACGATCGATGAGCGCGTGATGGCGCACGGGATCGCGATGCACTGCGCGGTGGCGGAGCGGTTTCTGGCGAACGGGTTCGACTGAGGCTGTTTTGGAAGACGTCGCCTACTACACCGTCATCCTGACGAAAGTCAGGACCCAGAGCCAAATGCGGTATCGCCCGTGATCCTGGGTCCTGACTTTCGTCAG
>JAJNQF010000299.1 GCA_021154945.1 Sphingomonas sp. | reverse complement strand
CGTTCCGGCACAACTGCCCGCCATAAACCTCGACGATCACCGTATCGAGCGGCCGCAGCGAAGCACACTCTCCGACCGGCCCGGTCTTCCAAATCCGCTTGCCCGACTGCCGGTACAGGATCGTCTGCGAATCGACGATCTCAGGCCCACCGTTCCGCTGGATATCGATGCACCGCGCCGGCGCACCCGCTACCCGCCCCGCCAGCGGATCGGACTTTCCCGCCCCGAGCATCCCCACCGTCAGCAGCCCCGCCGCCGCCAGAACCGCCCCGCGCATCACGGCTTCCGATACGGCACGAACTCACCAAAGCTGCAACTCCCGGTCGGAAACCGCGACGACTGGTCGAATGTCTGCGCGATGTCGCCGCGGCAAAGCTGCCCGCTCGGCGTCCGCGTCACGAGGATGTCACCCCGCCCGATCCCCTCGCACCCGCCGACGGTGTCGCTGCGATACACCAGCCCGTTATTGACGCGGTACAGGATCGTCGCGCCGTAGCCCGAACTCTGCTTCTGCGGGAACTGGCTGATGCACGTCTCGGGCTTGCCGGGCACCAGCCCGGCCAGTTCCTTTGCGAGCTTCTCCTGCACGCCAGCGTCGCGCACCTGCGCGCGTTCGACCTCTGCCTGGGTCTGCGTACACGCGCCCAGCACTACAGCCGGCAGCATCAAGAGTGGCAGGGTCCGCATCCGCATCGCAACGCTCCTCAAAACCCCCGCCATTCTCTTACGCCTTTTACCCGGGAAAATCATCCTTCGCCGCACGATAGCCCGCCAGTTGCTCGACAGACGTCGCCCGCAGGAACGGGTTTGTCGCCCGCTCGAGCTCGATCGTCGTCGGCACGGTAGGCTCGCCCTTCGCGCGCAACGCGTCGACCTCAGCCATCCGCGTCACGATCGCCGCATTGTCCGGCTCGGCGACCAGCGCATACCGCCCGTTGCTCTGCGTATATTCATGCCCGCAGAACACCTCGGTCTCGTCGGGCAGTACCGCATAGCGCTGCATGTTCGCGAACATATCCCCCGGCGTCCCCTCGAACAGCCGTCCACAGCCCATCGCGAACAGCGTATCCCCAGTGAAGATCGCCGCATCGTCCGCGAAGTGGAACGCGATATGCCCCTGCGTGTGGCCGGGCACGGTCATCACGGTCGCCTCGTGTTCACCAAGACGCACGATGTCGCCCTCGCGCACCTGTTCGTCGAGCGTCGGGATCTTGTCCGCCTCCGCCGCCGGGCCGATGATCGTTGCGCCATACGCCTTCATCTCGGCATTCCCGCCGGTGTGATCGGGATGCCAGTGCGTCGTCCACACCCGGTCGATCCGCCAGTCGCGCTTCTTCGCGGCGGCGATCACCGGCCCCGCCTCGCCCGGATCTACCACCACCGTCTCGCCCGAGACGGTGTCGTGGATCAGCCAGGCGTAATTGTCGGAAAGCACCGGCACGCGGACGATATCGAGCATTAGCGTGTCACCACTTGCCAGTGTTCGGCATCGAAGCCCACGGCTCGGCGGGATCGAGTGCGCCGTCCGCCTGCAACAGCTCGATCGAGATATTGTCGGGGGTCCGCACGAACGCCATGTGCCCGTCGCGCGGCGGCCGGTTGATCGTCACGCCAGAGTCCATCAGCCGCTGGCAAGTGTCGTAGATATTGTCGACGCGGTACGCCAAGTGGCCGAAATTGCGCCCCTCGCCATATTCTTCGGGATCCCAATTGTGCGTAAGCTCGACCTCGGCGCCCTCGTCGCCGGGCGCCGAAAGGAAGATCAGCGTGAACCGCCCCTTCTCGTTCTCCATTCGCCGGACCTCCTTCAGCCCGAGCAGCTCGAAGAACGCGATCGTCTTCGCCGGATCGCTCACGCGGATCATCGTGTGGAGGTATTTCATGCTTGCTCCGAGGGTTGTTCGGACCAGCAGATAGGGACGGGGGCAAGGCCGTGAAAGGGCCGCACCCCAGTTCTTCCCCCCTCCTGAAAGGGAGGGGCCGGGGGTGGGTAGGCCAGTTGGCTGGCGATACCGTGCCCCACCAGCCAACCCACCCCCAACCCCTCCCTTCCAGGAGGGGAGCAACGTCACCCTACTTCGCCGGCGTATCGAACTGCCGCAACGCCGCCACCGCACTCCGCCCCACCGGCGTATCCGGTGCCAGCCGCGCCGCCTGCCCCCAAGCCGCCCGCGCGCCATCCTCGTCGCCCGCCAAGGCTGCGATATTTCCCGCCTCCAGCTGCACCGAAGCATCGTCCGCCGATCGCCGCAACGCCTCGCCGATATCCTTCTTCGCGCGCGCCGGATTCCCCTCGCGCCGCGCCAGCGTCGCCGACAACAGCCACGCGAGCGGATCGTCCGCGGCATTGGTCAGCGCCAGATCGATATCGGTCCGCGCCGATTCCAGATCGCCCGTCGCCACCAGCGCCCGCGCGTGATCGAGTTGCGCCTCGCCCAACGGCAAGCCGGTCAGCGTCCCCGCGGTCAGCGCCGAATCGAGTGCCGTGCGCGCCTTGGCCGGTTGCGCCGCAGCGAGCCACGCGTTCCCCGCCTGCGCCCAGTAATTCGCCGCCCGCGCATCCTTGGCAAGCTGCGCCGCGCGCGCCGCTTCCTCGAACTCAACCGCCGCCGAAGGCCAGCTCTTCTCCGCCGCAAATGCGATCCCCGCGCATTCCCGCGCAAAATACCGCCCGCCGGATATCCGCCAGCGCCCGGCTTCGGCACGCGCCGCTGCCGGATCGGTCCGGGTCAGCGCGACGCATTGCCGAAACCGCCCCTCCTGCGCATCGACGGGGCCGGCTTGAGCCGCGGCGAGAACGAGCAAAATCGGGATCATAGGGCGGCGATCACATCCTCGACCGCCCGGATGATGAGGGAAATGTCGCTATCGCGCGACAGGCGGTGATCGCCGTCCTTGACCAGCCATGTCTGCACATCGGCTGAACGCAACAGCTCGGCGAGCCGCGCGGTCCGCTGCCACGGCACGTCCGGATCGCGCTGCCCCTGCACCAGCCGCACCGGGCCGTCGAAGGCGATCTCGCCGAACATCAGCCGGTTCGCCTCGCCCGAAGACCAGAACGCACGGGTGTAGACGGTAGGCTCGGGACCGTAAGGGTTCTTGCGCTCGATCCGCCCGTTGCTCAGCAGCGCCATCTTCTCGTCAGTGGTGAAGCCCCAGTCGGTGAAGTCCGGCGCCGGCGCGACCCCGACCAGCCCCTTCACGAGATCCGGCCGCATCTTCGCCGCGAGCAGCATCAGCCACCCGCCCAGCGACGATCCGACGAGAATTGCCGAGTCCTCCACGAGCGCATCGATCATCGCCAGCACGTCGTCGCGCCAGTCGACCAGCGTCTGGTCCTCGAACGCCCCCTCGCTCTGTCCGCACCCGCCATAATCGAATCGCAGAAACGCCCGTCCCTCGGACTTCGCCCAGGCCTCCAGCGTCACCGCCTTGGTGCCCGTCATGTCCGACGCGTACCCCGACAGGAACACGATCGTCGGGCCGGTACCGGGCGTGTGGTGATAGGCGAGGCGAGGGCGCTCCTTGACGGGAGGTGTGGCGGCGGCGGCGGGAGCGATATCAGTCATGCCACCAGCTTTAGACCGTCTTCGACGGGCTGGTGAAGATGTCTTCTATGGCCAGCTCGAACAGTTCGGCGATCTTGAACGCCAGCGGCAGCGACGGATCGTAGCGCCCCGTCTCGATCGCATTGACGCTCTGCCGCGAGACTTCGAGGCGCTCGGCCAAGTCGCTCTGGCTCCAGTCGCGCTCGGCGCGCAGCACTTTGAGGCGGTTCTTCATGCCTCGCGACCCGCGATCCGGTCACGCGCCCACAGCCAGACCTGACCGACCAGCAAGCCGGCGCACCACAAGGGAAAGGCGAGGTGGACGGGCTTGTGCGGCACCGCGCCGGTATCCTCGAGAAAGCTCCACACCGTCATGACCGACAACATCAAGGCAGTCGCGATGAGCATGGCGTGGATCAGTTTGGCCCGCACATACTCGTCCGGCTGTTCGACGATCGCCATCCCCATCGCCCAGATGACCGCGATGATCGGCAGCGCCGGCAGAATCGCGAGCGCAATGAGCGGGGCCCCGGTCGGCGCGTAGGCCGCCTCGACCATGTTCGATCCCAACAGGAACACCGCGTAGCAGGTCATGCTGGGGATGAAGCGATTGAGATAGCGGCGGTTGGCTTGTCGCATGGTGAGCACGGTGGGTCTCCCTGATTAAGGACAAGCGTGCTTTACATGGCGGCAAGCTACCCTGTCAACCAAGCTTTACAAAGTGCCAAGCGTGCATGTCGACAGGACAGGCGACGCCGCAGCCCGAGCGAACTCGCTCTTGGCCTAACCCTGCCTAACCTTCTTTTTGGACTGGGCGCTCTCGCGCGCCGTAAGATGCGGATTAGATGATAAATTCGACCGTCTTCATTTGCGTCTGATCGGCCGCGACCGCGCCGCGCTTCTCGACCATCTGGCGGTGCAGGTCTGCGACCGTCTCGCTCCCCCGCGTCTTGCACAAGGCCGGCACGAACGCATGGACCAGCGCGCCGAGCCCGCCCTTGATCATTGTCACGCCGAACCGGCTGGCGACCCCAAAATGCTCGGCATAGCTCTCGCCGACGGTGGCAGGGTGATCGAGGAACAGGCGGCGGAACATCGGCAGTCTCCTGTCGCGCATCCTATCAGCGAGCAGCCAGCGCGTCGACCATTCCCGCCGCCAGCACGCTCAGCGTGTCGTCCCGCGCGCCCATCACGACGATTCGGTCGCCCGGCTTGGCCTCGGCCACCAGCGCGGCAGCCGCCTCGGCCCGGTCGGCGATATGCCGGGCATCGCGACCCCCCGCGACGATCTGGCCGACGATATCGGCGCTGGTGATCTCGCGCACGACCGTCCCGCCATAATAGGCCGGGTCGGGCAGGACGAGCACATCGTCCTCCGCCATCCGCTCGACGAACGTCGCGACCAGCTCGCGCCCCATCACCTTCAACGGGCCATAACCGTGCGGCTGGAACATCAGGAGCAGCCGCCCGGGGAACGCGTGGAGCGTGTCGAGCGTCGCGGCGATCTTGTCCGGGTTGTGCCCAAAATCGTCGATCACCGCGACGCCGCTAGCCTCTCCGACCAGGTCGAAGCGCCGGCGCAGGCCCGTGAACCCCGCAATCGCCTTCACTGCATCGGTCTGCGACACATCCGCCGCCATCGCCGCCCCGATCGCGGCAAGCGCGTTCGACACGTTATGCCGCCCCGGCACGGCCAGCTTCACCGGCGTCCGCACGCCGCGCGACACCAGATCGAAGCGGATTGCGAACGGCTCGGGCTTCATGTTCTCGGCGCGCAGGTCTGCCGACGCGTCGATCGCGAACGTCGTTACCTGACCGCGCGGCAAGCGGGCGGTGAGTGCGATGGCGTCGGGATCATTGGCATTCACCACCGCCGTCTCGGCCTTCGCGACGAAGTCCCCGAACAGCACGCGCAGCTCCTCAAGCGACTTGTGATCGAGGCTGACATTATTGAGCACCGCGATCTTCGGCGCATAGGCGGCGATCGACCCGTCGCTCTCGTCCACCTCGCTGACGAACGCATCGCCTTCCCCGACCAGCGCGCTCGCGAACGGCGCGTCGGCGGTGGCGAAGTTCTTCATGACCGCGCCGTTCATCACCGTCGGATCGCGCCCGACCGCATGCAATATCCAGCCGATCATGCCCGTAACGGTCGACTTGCCGCTCGTCCCCGCGACACCGATCGGCAACCGGCTGTCGTTGAACAGCGACGCCAGCATCGCCGCGCGGGTCGAGCGGGTGCAGCCGAGCGCATCCGCCGCGATCATGTCCGGCACGCTCGCCTCGATCGCCGCGGAAGCAATCACCAACTGATCCGCCGAAATGATTCCGCTGCCGTCCTGCGGGAACAGCGAGACACCCTTGGCGGCAAGGTCGTCGAACTTGGCGGGCACGCGGCCCTGGTCGAGGTTGCGGTCCGATCCCGCGACGGTCGCGCCGCGCCCCGCGAGGATCATCGCGAGCGGCATCATGCCCGAGCCGCCGATGCCGACGAAGAAGCAGGGCCCGAATGAAGATTTGCTGATATCCATGACGCCGCGATATGGGCGGTTTGGTAACGGGGCAAGGTCGGGAACACGAACAATGCGCATCGGTGTACTCGCCGCGTCGAGCCGGACCAATCCCGCGGCGATCGCCAAGATGACTGCCTACGCGGCGACGGCTTTCCCCGAGGTCGAGCTGGTCTTCCACCCGCAATGCCTGGAGACCGACGGCCACTTCGCCGGCTCCGACTTCCGGCGAGCGGCGGCGTTCCTCGAATACGCCAACGATCCGACCTTCGACGCGATCTGGTTCCTGCGCGGCGGCTACGGTTCGAACCGCATCCTGGCGATGGTCATGCCCGAACTCGGCCGCGCGGCACGCCACAAGACGTATCTCGGCTATTCGGACGTCGGCTTCCTGCTCGGTGCGCTCTATGCTCGGCGGATCGGCCGACCGGTGCACGGCCCGATGGTCAGCGACATCAACCGGCACGACGGCGACGCGACGGTCGCACGGTCGCTCGGCTGGATGGCGCGCGGCGATCGGGCAGGGTTGGAGCCAGGCTTGGACGGGCGTCCCTCGGCGGCGTTCAACCTCAGTATCCTCACCTCGCTGATCGGCACGCCGTGGCTGCCCGACCTGACCGATCACGTACTGATCGTCGAGGAGGTGTCGGAGCCGATGTATGCGATCGACCGCATGCTCTTCAAAGTCGCCAACGCCACGCAGCTGAAGGGCATCGCCGGCCTCCGCCTGGGCGCGGTCACCGCGGTGCAGGAGAACGACCCACCCTGGGGCGAGACGCTCGACTACATGATGGTACGCTGGAGCCGCGACATGGGCGTGCCGTATCTCGGCCGCGCGGAGGTCGGGCATACGCAGGCAAATCGCGTGGTGCCGTTCGGGGTGGTTTGAAGCCCCGACCCGACCAACCCGACTGACCCGACCCAACCCATCCGCTCCGACACAACCCGACCCGACCCGACCCAAGCCGCCCCCAACCCTGACCGTCACCCCAGCGAAAGCTGGGGTATCCCCGTTGGCGGATGCTGCGACCCGAATGGGCAGATCCCAGCTTTCGCTGGGATGGCGGGCAAAGGAGGAGGGCGGTGGCAGGTGGCAGGTGGCAGGTGGCAGGTGGGGGCGGTGCAATAGTACCGATGCCCAACTACCGCCCGAACCCCCGCATCATGGCTCCAGCGAAGCGGGTTGCCTATATACGTACTGCGACGGCATAAGCCGCGCACTTCCAACACGAGAAAGTCCCTCATGTCCGCCATGTTCCGCATTACGCTCCCCGACGGTTCCGTCCGCGAGGTTGCGCCCGGGACTACCCCCGCGGATGTCGCCGCGGCGATCGGCCCAGGGCTCGCCAAGGCCGCGCTCGCCGCACGGATCGACGGCCAGGTGCGCGATCTCAACCGGCCGTTCGAAGGAGACACCCAGCTTGCCCTCGTTACCGCGCGCGACGAAGCCGATGCGCTCGAACTCGTTCGCCACGATCTGGCTCATGTCATGGCGGAGGCAGTTCAGCATCTCTTCCCCGGCACGCAGATCACCTTCGGGCCCGCCACCGACGACGGCTTCTACTACGACTTCGCGCCGAAGGACCGCCCGTTCACCGACGAGGACCTGCCGGCGATCGAGGCCGAGATGCGTGCGATCATCGCGCGCAACGAGCCGTTCGTGCGCGAGGTCTGGTCGCGCCAGCAGCTGATCGATCGCTGGACGCAGCAGGGCGAGACCTTCAAGGCCGAATGGGCCGCCGAGCTGCCCGAGGGCGAGGAGCTGACGATCTATCGCCAAGGCGAGTGGCTCGATATGTGCCGCGGCCCGCACATGGTGTCGACCGGCAAGCTCGATCCCGCCGCCTTCAAGCTCACGCGCGTGTCGGGTGCCTATTGGCGCGGCGACCAGAAGAACGCGATGCTCAGCCGCATCTACGGCACCGGCTGGCTCAACAAGAAGCAGCTCGACCAGCATCTCTTCCGCCTCGAGGAAGCCGCCAAGCGCGATCATCGGAAGATCGGCGCGGAGATGGACCTGTTCCACCTTCAGTCCGAGGCGCAGGGCTCGGTGTTCTGGCACCCCAAGGGCTTCGTGCTCTGGCGCCAGATGGAGGCGTATATGCGCCGCCGCCTCGACGCGGCCGACTATGCCGAGGTGAAGACCCCGCAGCTGATGGACGCCAAGCAGTGGGAGCAGTCGGGCCACTGGGGCAAGTACCGCGAGAACATGTTCGTTGTCCCCGACGAGATCCCGAACGTCGAGGACGAGGGCGCCGTGCTGTCGGGCGAAGGCGACCTGATGGCGCTGAAACCGATGAACTGCCCCGCGCACGTCCTGATCTTCAAGCAGGGGATCAAGTCGTACCGCGACCTGCCGATCCGGATGGCCGAGTTCGGCTGCTGCCACCGCAACGAGCCGCACGGCGCGCTGCACGGCATCATGCGCGTCCGCCAGTTCACGCAGGACGACGCGCATATCTTCGTCCGCGAGGACCAACTGGTCGAGGAAGTGCGCAAGTTCTGCGAGCTGCTCGACAGCGTCTACAAGGATCTCGGCTTCGAGGATTACGCGGTGAAGCTCGCGCTGCGCCCCGAGAAGCGGTTCGGCGACGACGCGATGTGGGACAAGGCCGAGGCGGAGCTGCGCGAGGCCGTGATGCAGTCGGGCCTGAGCGACACGATCAAGGCGAACTTCGAGGAACTGCCGGGCGAGGGGGCGTTCTATGCGCCCAAACTCGAATTCCACCTGACCGATGCGATCGGGCGGACGTGGCAGGTCGGCACGATCCAGTCGGACCGCGTGCTGCCCGAGCGACTCGATGCGTCCTATGTCGGCGCGGACGGCGAGCGGCACCGGCCGGTGATGCTCCACCGTGCGATCCTTGGCACGTTCGAGCGCTTCATCGGCATCCTGATCGAGCATCATGCCGGGCGCTTCCCGCTCTGGCTGGCGCCGGTCCAGGTGGTGGTGGCGACGATCGTGTCGGACGCTGACGACTATGCCCATCAGGTCGCCGCCGATCTCCGGAAGGCCGGGCTTCGCGTCGAAACCGACCTTCGCAACGAGAAGATCAACTACAAGGTGCGTGAGCATTCGCTGGCAAAGGTGCCGCTGCTGTTCGTGGTCGGCAAGCGCGAGGCGGACGAGGGTACCGTCGCCATTCGTCGTCTCGGCAGCCAGGGCCAGGAGATGATGGCGCTCGGCGATGCGACCACACGGGTTGCGATCGAGGCGCGTGCACCCGATATGTAAGTAAAGGGCCGGCTGTTCTAGCGCGTGTTTCTGCGCTATAGGCCGGCCCAAATATTGTCAGAAACTTCAGGAGCAACCCCCATACGTCCTCCCACGATACGCCGGCCGATGCAGACGCCCGCGATGAACGGTCCGCGATTCAACGAATTCATCCAGAGCCAGAAGGTCCGCGTGATCGATCACGAGGGCGAGAATCTGGGCGTGATGTACACGCGCGAAGCGATCGAGCAGGCAGCCGAGCATGGCCTCGACCTGGTCGAAGTGTCGCCTAACGCCGATCCGCCCGTCGCCAAGTTCCTCGATGTTGGCAAGTTCAAGTACGAGGCGCAGAAGAAGGCTAACCTCGCACGCAAGTCACAGAAGACGCAGGAGATCAAGGAGATCAAAATGCGTCCGAACATCGACGACCATGATTACGACACGAAGATGAAGAAGGTGAACGACTTCATCGGCGAGGGCGACAAGGTCAAGATCACGCTGCGCTTCCGCGGTCGCGAACTCAGCCACGGCCAGCTCGGCATGAACCTGTTGAAGCGCGTCCAGGACGACGTCGCGGAGATCGCGAAGATCGAGGCGTATCCGCGCATGGAAGGTCGCCAGATGCTGATGGTGCTCGCACCTAAGTAACGGCGCGACGGCTTCGGCCGTAGCGATTGGCAATTGAAAGGCTGGTCGGTCCCGAGGGACTGGCCGGCCTTTTTTGTGCGTGGGGGCGGCGCATTCGGGTCTGCGGCTGCGGCTGCGGCTGCGGCTGCGGCTGCGGCCTGCGGAGTGCGGCGCGGAGCGCCAACGAACAGGCGCATCCACTTTTTTCCCCTCCCTTTCAGGGAGGGGGCAAGCAGAAGGGGCATATGGGACGCCGCGGCGGATCGCGCGCGAGCCGAAGGACGTCTTCTATCGCCGCTCGGGCTACCTTCCAAACCCATCCTAAACGGTTGCTATTTGAAACTAGGGTTTGGTCTCTGTCACTGTGTGGCGTTTTTGAGACATAACATTCAAAAATCTCTTTCCGTATGCGGAAATTGCTAGACGTTCACGTAGGAGTGGCTCTACCTAACGTCCAAACCATAAGTTCGAAAACATTCGAACACTCAGGAGGGAATGCCGATGCGTATGATCGCATATCTGTTGTCTGCCGCCGCGACCACGGCGCTCGTCACTCCGGCATTCGCGCAGGACGTGCCGACTACCCAGCCCGAGGCGCAGACCGCTACGACCACGTCCGGCACCGCCGCGGGGTCGGTCGATGCCGGTCAGGCCCCGGTGGCGCCGCAGGCCGACACGGGCGGCAATGCCAGCGATATCGTCATCACCGCGACGCGCCGTTCCGAACGCCTGTCGAACGTCCCGATCGCGGTCTCCGCTGTCGGCTCGGCCGCTCTCGAGAACACCGGCGCCAACGACATCCGTCAGGCCACCCAGCTCGTCCCCTCGCTACTGATCTCATCGACCGGCAGCGAAGCCAACGCCTCCGCCCGCGTCCGCGGCATCGGTACGGTCGGCGACAATCCCGGCCTCGAAAGCTCGGTCGCGGTGTTCATCGACGGCGTCTATCGCAGCCGCACGGGTTCGGGCCTGAACGACCTCGGTGAAGTCGACCGGATCGAGGTTCTGCGCGGACCGCAGGGCACGCTGTCGGGCCGCAACGCCACCGCGGGGTCGATCAACATCCTGACAAAGCTGCCTTCCTATGACTTCGGCGGCTATGCCGAGGCGACGTATGGCAACTACAACAACGTCCGTATCGCCGGCGCCCTGACCGGCCCGATCATCAAGGACAAGCTGGCCTTCCGTCTCGACGGCGTGTTCGGCAAGCGCGATGGCTATTATTACGACGTTATCAACGACACGGACTACAACGACCGCAACCGCTATTTCGTCCGCGGCCAGTTGCTGTTCGAGCCATCGTCGGACGTCACCGTTCGCCTGATCGGCGACTACACGCATCGCGACGAGAAGTGCTGCGGGGCGGTCTATATCAACACGCAGGAAAAGATCGATACGACCCCCGGCGTTACCGGCGATTTCGCGATCAACCCTTCGGGCAACCGCATCGTCCAGGTCATGCAGAGCATGGGCGCGGTGTTCCCCAGCGCAGGCGATCCGTATAACCGCCGCATCGCCAACTCGCCCGGCCGCGCCTATTCGAACGTCACCACCGATTACGGTGGCTCGGGCCAGATCGACGTCAATCTCGGCGGTGCGTCGCTCACCTCGATCACAGCATACCGGGAATACAAATCGGGTGGTGCAGCCGATATCGATTACGGCAATCTCGACATCGGCTATCGTGCGGACGACGGTAACAGTTATCGTCAGTTCCACACCTTCAGTCAGGAAGTCCGCCTGAACGGCTCGCTGTTCAACGATCGGTTGAACTGGCTGGTCGGCGGCTATTACTCGAAGGAAGATCTGGTCGTTGCCGACAATCTCAAGTTCGGCACGCAATATGGTGCATTCGCCGCGTGCCGCATCGTCGCGACGGCCAATCCGCTGGCGGCATTGCGTAACCCGAACAACCCGGGCTGCCTGAGCACGACGCCGCAGGCTGCGCTCGGCGGCGCGAATGGACGACAGGCGCTTGGTGCAGGGTTCGGCGCTCTCGGACCAACGATCCTCGCCGGTCTCGATCGCCTCAGCACGCTCAACAATCTCGGCGATCAGCGCTCGACCTATTATCAGGACAGCGAGAACTACGCGTTCTTCACGCACAATATCTTCAAGCTGACCGACAAGCTCTCGATCACCGGCGGCCTGCGGTACACGCGCGAGGCGAAGGATTTCCACGCCGATTTCAACAACAACAACACGGTCTGCCCGGCTCAGCAGGCCAATCTCAGCCCATTGCTGGCCAGTGCCGCGGTCCCGGCCGCGCTCAAGACGCTGGTCGGTGGTATCATCACGCTCACCTGCACGGGTAACTCGACCTCCGCACTCAACGGTCTCGACCTGAACGACAGTTTCAAGGAAGGCGAGTTCACCGGCACCGGCGTGATCTCGTACAAGCCACGTACCGACACGCTACTGTATGCGTCCTTCTCGCGCGGCTACAAGGCAGGCGGCTACAACCTCGACCGGTCGGATCTGACCGCGAACGTCTTCTCGTCGCCGAACAACGCCAGCGTCGCCAATCTGCGCTTCGATCCCGAGACGGTGAACGCGTACGAACTCGGTCTGAAGTTCACGTCGAAGGACTTCACGTTCAACGTCGCGGGCTTCCGCCAGGAGTTTAAGAACTTCCAGTTGAAAACTTTCAACGGCACTAACT